>JAWOHC010000366.1:0-4661 GCA_046496275.1 Gillisia sp. | reverse complement strand
GAAGTATAGTCCAGCAACAAATCGGAAGCATTGGCGGTATTATTAAAATACTTTTTAGCATTGTTGCTTAGCTCATTTCTGCTCACCACAACCTGTTGCATAGAATTTCCCGCATAATGCTTGTATGAAGCTCCTACTGTGTAATTCCATTGCTCCTGAACCGGAACAATACTTAAAATGTATCGATTTCTTTTGATGGTTTCTTCATCGGTAACATTCTTATTAACGCTTTCATTAAGCGTAAATTTATCGATAGCGCCAAGTCCAATAAAACTAATTTCGCTATTGGCGGACAATTGGTGTTTTACTTTAAACTGAAAATCGTTATACGTTGGCAAAAAAGGCAGTTTAATCAATTTAAACAAAAACTGCAAATACGATTGACGAACCGAGGCTATAAAAGTTGTTTTGTCATTTATTGGACCGTCTAAAGTTAAGCCGGCATCTGATGTTCCCAAAGTTGCCCTTGTATTTATTTTCTCCGGATTTCCGTCTTTCTGCGTAAACTCAATGATAGAACTCAGTGCGTTTCCTTTATTAGATTCAAAAGCACTGGTAAAAAAATCAACATTTCGAATTAAGTCGGCATTGATAATTCCCACCGGTCCACCTGTAGAACCTTGCGTTTGAAAATGATTGATCACCGGAACTTCTATACCATCCAAATAAAATTTATTTTCAACAGGCGATCCGCCTCGAATAATAATATCATTTCTGAAGCCCGGGTTTGAAGCCACACCAGGAAGCGATTGAATCACTTTTAAAACATCTCGATTACCTCCGGGATTTCTTTCAATCTCGGCAATTCCAAGAGATTGCCTCGATAACGGACTTTCTATTGATTTTTTGAATAATTTGCTTTGCACAACCACTTCATCCAATTGCTCATTATCTTGGATCAATTCGAAATTGATAAAAGGTGTTTTTTCATTGGTAACCAAATAATCTTCAGATAAAGCCGTTAAATATCCCAAATAAGATGCTTGAACTTTCACATAACCCAATGGAACATTTTTAATGATAAAAGCTCCGTTTTCATCTGAAATGCTGCCAACCTCAGTACCAACGACAATAACATTTACAAAAGGCATTTGACCTCTTGTTTGCATATCGATTACTTTTCCTTTAACGGTTCCTGTATTCTGAGAATAACCAACTGAAAGGCTTAACAAGAAAATGAAGAGTGATGCTTTTTTAACCATAACGAAAATTATTCAATTTTGTGCAAATATACAATCTTGTTTAATATTATACGAATTAAGTTAAACATTTTAACAAAAATAACTAAAAAGCCCCAAACGAAAATGTTTGGGGCTTTTGTGGTGAGAGAAGGATTCGAACCTTCGAAGCTTGCGCAGCAGATTTACAGTCTGCCCTCGTTGGCCACTTGAGTATCTCACCAAAATTTTAAATTAAAAAGCCTCTCTAAAGTGAGAAGCTTTTTGTGACCGGGCTGGGGCTCGAACCCAGGACCACCTCCTTAAAAGGGAGGTGCTCTACCAACTGAGCTACCAGGTCAATCTCTTTCTTTTTAGCGGGTGCAAATATAACGGTATATTTAATAAAAACAAACTTCTTTACTACTTTGTTTCCTTTAAATATGCCTCTCGTACTTTCTTGAATAGATTAGAAGAATACACGAATTTTACAACCGCTTCATTTTCAGTTATAAAAATCTCTTTATTGGTTCCTTCCCATTCTTTTACACCATCTTTTAATAAAATAATTTTTTCTCCTATTTCCATCACAGAGTTCATATCATGAGAGTTTATAACCGTAATAATTTGATATTCCTCTGTAATTTCTTTGATTAAATTATCAATAACGGTAGCGGTATTTGGATCTAAACCCGAATTTGGCTCATCGCAAAACAAGTACTTCGGATTCATTACTATGGCACGGGCAATGGAAACACGCTTTTGCATTCCGCCCGACAATTCAGCAGGAAATTTTTTGTTGGCATTTTCCAAATTCACCCGTTTCAACACAAAATTTACACGATCCATCCTTTCCGAAAAAGATTGATCGGCAAACATTTTAAGGGGGAACATAATATTTTCTTCAACAGTTAAGGAATCGTATAACGCACCACCTTGAAAAACCATTCCAATTTCTTGCCTTAATAACCGATGCTCTTTAATGTCCAGTTCAGTATGTTTCCTTCCATCAAAACAAATAATACCGCTATCTGGAACATGTAACCCAACCAAACATTTTAAAAAAACGGTTTTACCTGATCCGCTTTGGCCAATTATCATATTAGTCACTCCTTTTTCAAAAGTGGTAGAAACACCTTTTAAAACTGGTACTCCCTTAAATTCTTTATATAAATCATTAACTTCAATCATTTAGGCTAATAGCATTTGGGTTAAAAAATAATTTAATAAAATGATGACAACACTGGTCCAAACAACAGCTTGTGTGCTTGCCCTTCCAACTTCCAAAGAACCACCTTTAACATAATATCCGTGATAAGCCGGTATGGTAGCAATTACAAATGCAAAGACCACAGTTTTTATTAAAGCATATTGTATATAATAGGGATCAAAATCAAGTCGAATTCCATAAAGATAATCATCACTATAAAATAAATCAGTTAAAGTTCCGGCCACATACCCGCCAAATATTCCCAAAAACATAGCCAATGAAATTAACAAGGGATAAAAAAACATGGTCGCAATAATTTTTGGCAAGACCAAATAGTTTAAAGAATTTATTCCCATAACTTCCAATGCATCAATTTGCTCGGTTACGCGCATAGTGCCAATACTTGAAGATATATAAGAGCCAACTTTACCTGCCAAAATTACGCTCATAAAAGTAGGTGCGAATTCTAAAATCATAGATCGCATGGTAGCAAAACCAATTAAATACTTAGGTATAAAAGGACTGTCAACATTCAAGGCTGTTTGAATGGCTACCACTCCACCAACAAAAAAGGAGATAAATGCAATAATTCCTAATGACTTCAACCCCAAATCTTCAATTTCCCTAAACAACATTTCTCTAAAAACCGACCATTTTTGTGGTTTTTTAAAAACTTGTCGAAGCATCAAAAAATACTTCCCTACATGCTTTAAGTATTTCATTAAATTTATTTTTGGCTAAATTATTAAAATAATACTACCTAGAATCCCTTTTTATAACTTAAATTCAAAGCTTCGACTAAAAAAAATGAATTTTAAATTGTTAAATATTAAAATACTACGAAACCAGTATATCAACGAATAATAGAATAATTTAAGTGTGATACTTTGTACTAAAATAAGAACATAAAATATCTAAAATATATTTTATTTGATAAAATTTAAGCCTAAAATGAAATAATAAATCCTCAAGAAAAGGAGGATTTATTATTTTGTAAAAAGTATGGATGCCATATACTATAACCGATAGTTGTCAGCTTTCCAGTTTTTTATTGACTTTTTTATGTCATTTTCCGAAAGATTTTCCGTCACGGCTTTCTCAACCATCGCAACAAACTCTTCATCAGGAGCGAAGCGCAATCCAACAAATTGTCTGGTAGTTAACTTATTGCTGATTGGTTTTCCTGTTAGAATAAAGTATCGCAACTTTTCTTCAGCACGAATTGCCCTGTCTTGCGCTTTTAAAGCGAACGTTCTAATGAAAAAGAACATAAATAATAAAATAAAGGCAAGCAATACCAATAATGTAGCCGAGTATAAATTGTCTTGAGATGATTTCCATACGTTTCTGATTGAACCACCTAAAAAAGCAAGAATGGCCAAAAAAGTTACCACATGATATCCAATTACAAATTTACTGTGATTTTTAAAATTTTGTTGTTTCATACCTTTAGTGTGTTTGAGTTAATTTCAACAAAATAAACTAAAAATAATCAGAATCAAGCAATTTAATTTGAAGAACTCAACACTTTTTATCAAAAAAAAACCTTCAACAATAAAGTTGAAGGTTTTTCAAAAGAAAGGCGGTGACATACTCTCCCACCTAGTGGCAGTACCATCTGCGCTGATAGGCTTAACTTCTCTGTTCGGTATGGGAAGAGGTGAGCCCTATCGCTATAACCACCTTAAGATTTAAGTCGAATATTAAATTGCTATGTTATAGTCTTTCAACCACTAACTTTTAACAAATAATAACCAACTGCAGCTCTTAGGACTGCTATGTGTTGACATACTGAAAAAATAATATCTTAAAATCAAAATTATATAAAAAAGTCCGCATAAAAGCCTATGGGTTATTAGTACTACTCGGCTATGACATTACTGCCTTTACACCTATAGCCTATCAACGTGGTGATCTCCCACGACCCTTTAAAGAAATCTCATCTTGTGGTGGGTTTCGCGCTTATATGCTTTCAGCGCTTATCCCTTCCCGACGTAGCTACTCAGCAATGCTCCTGGCGGAACAACTGATACACCAGAGGTCAGTCCAATTCGGTCCTCTCGTACTAGAATCAGATCCACGCAAATTTCTAACGCCCGCTACAGATAGAGACCGAACTGTCTCACGACGTTCTGAACCCAGCTCGCGTGCCACTTTAATGGGCGAACAGCCCAACCCTTGGGACCTTCTCCAGCCCCAGGATGTGACGAGCCGACATCGAGGTGCCAAACCCCCCCGTCGATATGAGCTCTTGGGGGAGATCAGCCTGTTATCCCCGGCGTACCTTTTATCCT
>JAWOHC010000073.1:0-3079 GCA_046496275.1 Gillisia sp. | reverse complement strand
CTTTTACCTGAAATTTAAGGTAGTGTTTAACAGAAATCAAGGTGAACTTTCTAATTACATCCAACAAGCTTGCTCAGGAAATTCTGAAAATAGAGGGAACTTCAGGCTCCCGATTTCTTGCGTATAGCAGAATTATAAAATACTGTCGGGAAATCCTGGAAATCTATAGGGTAAATATTAAACCTGTAAAGTTTAAATCAATTTCTGATGAGGTTCAATTTTTTAAGGAGCAAAAACAAATTCCTCTTAGTGAGCTTGTTTTCTATATTTATTTACGTTCCATAGAACTGGAGACAACTACACCAGGAAAATATAGCCGAAAGCTTCTGTGTAAACACATTAAAAAAATTAATAAGTTTTTTCAGAAAAACAGGGAGTTTCAAAAGTATGTTGAATTGGAGCACACCTTTATGGATGAATTCTACTTTACCCGTGGATTTTTGAACAAGGTGGAATCTTATGATACATTTCTATACAGGGATCCTGATTTCAGTACTTCACATGATGTTTTACTGGCCCGTTTAAAAGCATACCAAAAGTTGCTTCCCTTTTTCCATAAGCAGCTAGCCTTACTGGATAATCCTCAAGGGAATTTTGCATTTAAACACGATTTAAAGTGGACTTCTTCAAAGGTCGCCCTTATTGAACTTATTTATGCTTTGCATCACTCAGGTGCTATTAATAATGGTTCCGCCGATATCATTTCGATTGTTACCCTTTTAGAAGAAGTTTTTAATCTAAAACTGGATAATTTTTATAAAAAGTTTGCGGATATCAAGGTAAGAAAAGGCAGAAGAACAAAATTTCTGGATGAGTTAACCTGGAATTTTGAGCAAAAATTAAATCAGGACGAGGGGCTGTAATTTTCGGTAGGTCTACGTAATTACGTAAATACGATTTTTAACTTTTTCGCCCCTTTTTCAGCAGAGGTATTCATCAGTTTTAATGCTTTTTATGCTCATTTAGTTCAATATATAAGAGATGTTAAATTTCATCAGGATTACGTTGAACTAGTGAAATTTTTATTCCAAAGCTCATCAATTTTGTATCAGAAGTCAAATCAACAAGATCCCACCGTGTAAAAAACTATAACCATCGGTGGGGTCTTTATTTAAAACCTTTTCAAAATGCCAAATAAAACTATAACCACCGATGATCTTATGGAGTTTAAGTTAGATCTCTTTGAAGAACTTAAGGAACTCTTTTCAAAACACACAGCAGGAAAACTCAAGAGATATATGAGATCTGCAGATGTGAGGAAATTGCTTCATATAAGTTCAGGTACTTTACAGAACATGCGAATAAATGGTACGCTCCCTTACATCAAGATAGCAGGTACAATTTACTATGATACCGAAGATATCCAACGAGTTATGCAGGAATATAGAGTTGACAATAAATATTAGTTATGAATTACATAAGCCACCTTACTGGAGTTTTTGAGCGGTTCAAAAAAGATCACCGGCTTAATCCCTCTCACGTCAGTATGTATTATGCATTATTTCAATATTGGAATGTATTTAGATTTTGTAATCAGTTTTATGTCCAACGGGAAGAGATTATGCAGGCTTCAAAGATAGGTTCGCTTAAAGCTTATCATAGATGTATACGTGAGCTTAGCGATTGGAATTACATTTTGTATTTGCCATCCCACAACCCTTTAAAAGGAAGTCAGGTTAAGTTGTTCGTTTTTGAAACAAGTAGGAAACAAGTAGGAGATAAGCAGGGAATTACTCCGGAACAAGTAGGAGAAGAGTATGAAAAGAGTAGTGAAAGAGTAGGAGTATATGAAACAAACAATATTAAACATATTAAACAGGATAAAACTTATTGGCCAAAAAGTGAATTTGAAGTTTTAATTTTTTTTAAAATAAAAAGTTGGCCAGATACAGAAGCTTCTAAATTTTATCACCATTACGAAGCTGTTGGTTGGAAAATTAACCAAAATACTAATGTGGTTAATTGGCAGGCGCTAGCTCATCGATGGATGAAAAAAGCCGAAGAATTTCAACAGGGCTTAAGATCAAAAAATCCGGATCATTTAAAAATTAAAAAAAATAAAAATTATGGAGAACCCTTGTGAAATAATTGAAGGCGGGGTGGTATACAAGATCGGAAAATTTAAGGGAAAGGAAGTTCTATACGATTTTCCTCTAATGCTCGAATACCTGCAGGCAAAAGGTAACCTGCTCTTTGGAAAGGAGTTTCGTTTATTTAAAAAAGATGAACCCCTTCTTTTCAAGCTCTGCAATTATATAATTGCGGATAAAGAAAAATGTAAAAAATTTGAACTGGATCCTGCAAAAGGGATTTTACTAACAGGACCGGTAGGTTGTGGAAAAACAAGTTTTCTAAAACTGTTGAGATACCTGGTGCCACACCAAAAAGAATATCAGGTAATTCCTTGTAGAAATATAGCTTTTGCTTTTCATCATCTTGGTTATAAAACCATTGAGGATTATGGAAACAGCAGTTACATTTGCTTTGATGATCTTGGAGTTGAGCCGGTAGGAAGGTTTTACGGACAGGATTGTAACGTGTTGGGAGAAATTCTTCTTTCCCGCTATGAATTATTTCTGAATCACAAAGTAAGAACCCATGCGACAACAAATCTAAATGCCGGGGAGTTGGAAGAGCGCTATGGAACAAGGGTAAGGAGTAGAATGCGCCAGCTTTTTAACTTAATTTCCTTTGATGAAAAAACTAGTGATAAAAGGAAATAGCAGGAATCTTAAATTAAATTCTGGTTGTATAAGCATAAACCAATTCCATTCTAAAAAATTCAATTTTATAGCTTCAAAATTTTAAATCTGACGTTTTCAGCCTCCAACTTTTTACCTGACTTTATAGTTATTAACAAGCCCAATCAAAAATTTCTTGAATTTTGATGTTATTTGAGATCAAAATAAATCAAAGAAGCACAAATTTTATTTTATCAACAAAATGCTGTGTTACTGGAAAATGTAAATGATTTTGCAATAATTTTCAGAGGAACAAAATCTTGACCGGTCGGTAGATCTTAAGATTTAAACCTTGAGGATAAGATGAAAATAGCCACTTTTAATATTCAGAATTTATT
>JAWOHC010000357.1:0-2882 GCA_046496275.1 Gillisia sp. | reverse complement strand
GAGGCATTTTTATAATTTTCAGCAGGGACTATAAATTGTTCAGACTTTTTTTTTTCTCCATCAAAGGTGACAGAGGCAAGTTGCATCAGGCAAAGTTCGACGAGCAAGCGTTGGTTTCTGCTGCCTTTATATTTTAGATCGCATTCATTTGCCAGTTCGATACCCTGTAAAAGAAAACGATGATCTGTTTTCTGGGATTGCTCAAAATATTTTGTTTTTGTAGTGTCTCCAACTTCAAGTAAATGGATCGTTTTTGGATTTTTACAAACCAAAAGGTCTCTGAAATGTGAAGCCAGACCGGCAATAAAATGATGCCCATCAAAACCATGGGATAATATTTCATTGAATTCCACAAAAAGTTGTGGAATATTGTTTTCCAGAATAAGATCGGTAACATCCAGATAAGTTTCATAATCCAGGACGTTTAAATTCTCAGTAACCGCCTGTCTGGTAAGGTTTTTTCCAGAAAAACTCACTACCCTGTCATAAATGGAAAGGGCATCCCTCATAGCGCCATCTGCCTTTTGAGCGATGATGTGAAGTGCGTCATCTTCAGCAATTACACCCTCCTCTCCGGCGATATATGCCAAATAGTTCTTTGCATCGGTTACAGTGATCCTCTTAAAATCAAAGATCTGGCAGCGCGAAAGGATGGTGGGAATTATTTTATGCTTTTCGGTGGTTGCAAGGATAAAGATCGCGTGTCTTGGTGGCTCTTCCAGGGTTTTTAAAAAAGCATTAAAAGCAGCGGTGGAGAGCATATGCACCTCATCGATAATATACACCTTGTATTTACCAACCTGCGGCGGGATACGAACCTGATCTATCAAATTCCTGATATCATCTACAGAGTTATTGGAAGCAGCATCCAATTCAAAAATATTGAAAGCAAAATCCTCATCTGCAGTATGGGAATCATCCTGGTTGATCATTTTTGCGAGAATACGGGCACAGGTAGTTTTTCCAACTCCCCGCGGACCTGTAAAAAGCAATGCCTGGGCCAGGTGATCGTGCTCAATGGCATTTAAAAGCGTATTTGTAATTGCCTGTTGCCCTACAACATCTTTAAATGTTACAGGACGATATTTTCTTGCCGATACTACAAAATGCTCCATGAATAATTTTTGAAAAACAAATATAGAAATACCATGTGTAAGAAGTAAATGTAAACCCTTAATTTTTGAAAGGAATATCTCTAAATTTACATCCTGATTGTGAGTTTAAATTTTCTAAAGAACGCTGCGGGCGGTTGGGTTATCGGAATCAGGATGATTCTTTTTTCCAGAATTCTTCCTACGATTTAAACGGAATGGTTATTTTTTTTGTTCATACATCTTTTACTTGCAGCGAATTTTTTTCATTATCCTTAATTTATTTTATGCTTATCCGTTTTGAAACCTAAAAACAGTTTTTGTCCCCCTGAGCGCAGTCGAAGGGTCAAACAATAACGTCTCGACTGCGCTCGACGTGACACTTTTGGTTCAATTTTGCCTTTTGGGTCTCTTAACGGATATACAATATTTATTTTTATGGTTGTCCGGTAAACATTCGTATTAAAGCTGAAATCACACCTGCTGTAGGCTTTCGGAGGACATTTTTAATAAAAGACCTTTCTTTTATAAATTTTTTAAATCATACTATTTATTTAAGTTTTTTGAAAAAAATAAGACTATAACTAATTGTTTATCAGTTAATTAAAATCAAGTCTTTTTTCTTGGTTCTTGCAGTTACGCCGAAGGCGGAACGATCTTGACTCTTTAACGGACATTACTGATTTATTTTATTTCAATGGAATCGGATGTTATTTTGGTAAGCTGCTGTATCTTTGCAGGAAAGCAGATCGCCTTATCGCCATGATGTAGATCAGGGAGGAAAGTCCGGACACCATAGGGCAGTATAGTGGGTAACACCCACCGGTCTCAACTCCGGTTTTTCCGGAAGTGGGATCAGGACCAGTGCAACAGAAAGGATGTACAGATAATGCTGTAGTGAAATCAGGTAAACTCTATGCGGTGCAATGCCATGTATACCGGCATTTAAGGGCGGCCCGTCCGTTGCCGGAGGGTAGGCAGCTAAAGGTTTTTGGCAACAAAAATCTCAGATAAATGATAAGGATCCCGGAGTTTTTCGGGATACAGAATCCGGATTATAGATCTGCTTTTTTTATTTTTGAATGATTCAATAAAGTATTTGAATTCCGTTTTGGCTGCAGGTGCGGCCTCTTCTTAAAACTCAGGAAAACTTTTCTTTACTCAGCAGCTCCTTTGCCCAGGTTAAGGATTCCTTAAATTCGGTAAAAATTTCAAAAGGAAACTTCGCGAAATTTTTCTCAAAAAAAGCCATTTTAAGCGAAGATATATTATTGCTAACTATTGCAATACCCCAAAGATTGGTGGATTTCTCAAGATTTACATATATCAATGGATCAACATTGTAGAAATTGAATCTTTGCGAAATATAAATAAACTTTTCTCCCTGGTATATTCCGGAACAGGCTTTAACCAGCGCTTCTGTATTGTTCTTATCAACAACAACATCTTCCTTAATTTTTGAAACCACAAAATCCTTGTAAAATTTAAGAGTGGTAAAATTCAGTTCAATTGTTTCAATAAGTGGATCCATAATTATGGTTTAGGCACAAAAAAACTAAAAACCGAATTTCCATATTTTCTTGATTCACTATAGTTTTCCAATGATGAAAGTTTGGTGTGCTTGGAATGTTCAATAATTAAAATTCCTTTTGGGTTTAGAATGTTCCTTTCCATAACCAACAGGACGATTTTATTGAATTGATCTTCCTCCAGGTCATAAGGAGGATCTGCAAAAACCAAATCGGCTGTTACAGGTGCTTTTTCAAGGTATTTAAAGACGTCACTTTTTAT
>JAWOHC010000429.1:0-3033 GCA_046496275.1 Gillisia sp. | reverse complement strand
ATTCACAATATAATCCAACAAAATGAAGGCAGGGTTTCGATGAATTTATGCATCCTGCAGATATTGAGGTCGGTTTAAAATTGATGAAAGTGCTTCTAAGTTCAGAAAGAATTTATAGCCTGGGGGAAATCTGATCAAGACGAAATAGTTAAAATATTAGGGATTACGAAAGAGCAAAATGAGCCTACTGTAAAAATGTACCGAATTCCCTAAACCATTAATAAAACGCATTCCCCTTTTCCCTATTCAGGATTATTTATATCCCGTTTCTTAACCTCTAACTTAAAATCCCTTTCCCCGTTCAATTCTTTTTGATCGAGTACCACGAGTTAAATATATTTTATGCTTATCCGTTGAGAAACCTAAACACAGTTTTTGTCCCCCTGAGCGCAGTTGAAGGATCAAACAAAAACGTCCCGACTGCGCTCGACGTGACACTTTTTAGTTCAATTTTGCCTTTTGGGTCTCTTAACGAGATATACAAAATATATTTTTATAACTATTGAAAGTAGAAATATTGAAATTATATGGGATTAAAACGGTACCCTTTTCCCCATATCAATTTCTGTCACCTTCTGGTTATTTCTAATTAATCCCAAACATACCTTTGGTCATGTTCAACATTATATTTTCTGAAGAAAGAAAGGTTATATTTCACTAATTTACTAATCAAGTAACTGAATTGAGCACCGGTTTTTCCTGTTGCTTTTGTATTTTCCTGACATCTGCTTTTAAGAAAATGGCAATGACAAAAGCCACCGCGGTTAAAAACGCAAACACATAAAATACAGGAACATAGCTTCCGGTCCTTGTGTAAATTTGAGAGACTAAGGTTGGGCCAATCAATCCGCCCAAGGACCAGGTGGTCAAGAGATACCCATGAATGGCACCGAGTTGTTTTGTTCCAAAGAGATCACCAATAAATGCAGGAAGGTTAGAGAATCCTCCGCCATAGCAACTTACTACAAGGAAGATCAATATTTGGAATACTACAGCGCTTGCTATTAAGGGGAGGGTTAAAAATGTTACCAGCTGTATTATAAAGAAAATGATAAATACTACGGGGCGGGAGATATAATCTGAAACCGCAGCCCAACCCAGCCGGCCGGCACCATTAAAAATCCCCATAAGCCCTACCATAGTAGCGGCTGCGCCGGCAGATAAACCAACAACCGTTTGTGCCATGGGCGAGGCAACCGAGATCATCATAATACCGGCACTGGTATTGATAAGCATAATGGCCCACAGCATCCAGAAATGCTTTGTTTTTACTGCTTCCTTTGCCGTTAACTGTGCCAGGTCCTTTTTAATTTTTATGGTCCCAAAATTAGATTCTTTCTTTTCTTTAACTGTATGAACCCAATCCCGCGGGGGAGGTGCGATGTAAAGTGCAGCAGTAGTCATCAATAAAAAATAACACCCACCAAGTATATAAAATGTTGTTGAAATCCCTATGCTTTCGATCATTCCTGCAGCAAGCGGCGCCGTGATGAGTGCGCCCGAGCCAAAGCCAAGAACAGCCATGCCTGTTGCCAGACCTCGCCGATCCGGGAACCATTTCACAAGTGTGGAAACCGGAGAAATATAACCTATTCCCAATCCTAACCCGCTAAGGAACCCGTAAGTTAAAAGGAACAAAGTGAGGGAATCTATCGCCACCGCAAAACCAGATCCCGCCTGGCCCAACCCAAAAAGGACAGCAGCAAAAATGGCCGATTTTCTTGGGCCGTTACGCTCTACCATTCTTCCGAACAAGGCGGCAGATCCACCCCCAAGCACCATCATAATTGTAAAAGCCAAGGTAACAGATGAAACAGACCAGCCCATCGTATTTACCAGGGGCATTGTGTAAACGCTATATGCATATGCCGCACCTATGGAAAGATGTATACCTACTGCAGATAATGCAATTAGCCACCTGTTCTTAGTTTTTTTCATTAAATTTTCTTTTACAATAATTGGTTGATTTTCTTTTCGAACGCGCAAAATAGTCAATTGATGTTTCTGAATAATGATTTTTCTTCAGAAATTGGCAAGTTAGATTTTTAGAGATCCTGCTTCTGAATCAAGCTCATTCTTTAAAAGTCTGGAAATAACTCATTGCTATGGTACAGTTTACTTTAAGTCCTTCCTGGCTGCTAAATTTGCTCCTGATTGACTTGTGGGATCATCTTTAATATTTTGTGGTTTTTATGTGCTCTTTTTAAACCTTAAATGCAAATGGTGATAAACTTTTTGGATATAGCAACAAAAGTCAGATACAAAATCGAGAAAGATTCGAAGGCTGGGACCATAATAACAAGTTTATCAACTTTGGAAATTGAAATCAAAAACCTCGAAGAAGGTCTAAATGCTATGTCCCGATATTTTTATTAGGAGGAAAATACGTTTAAAAATTCAAGAAAAGCCCGCCTGAATTATTCGGAAAGGCCTCGGGGGAAATAAACCCTCAATGAAGGATTAAATAACACCCCGAAAGATTTATACTATTCCGGCAATTAATTATCCCCTAAATCCAAATAACACTGCAATAACCAAAAGAATAAATCCTAAAAGAATACTGATGTATTTTATCAATTTATATAAAAGTTTAAAATTCTCCATTTTATTATATTTTAATGTTTGATCAAAAACCTTGGGGCGAGCGATTAAACAGGTTAACCTACGCTCCCTTTTCATCAAGGATTACAGGTGATCGTAACATTATACTATTTCAAAACGTTCTGTATATATCTGGCGCCAGTTAACGCCCAGGTTCTTTAACCCAATTTCAGCAAGATCCATAAAGGGTTCCGGACCACATATATAGTACATGAAGTCATTCTTATTTTCAGGTAAGTACTTTTGCAGGAATTCCTGATCTATCATCCCTTTTTCTCCCTCCCAATCTTCGGGCGGTTCCATTAAAATATGTATAATTTCCAGGTCGATCTGGTTTTTTATTCCCTCTAGTTCTTCTCTAAAAGTTACATTTTCCCAATCATTATTTGCATAAATGAGAACTGCTCTTCTGGCATCGTTGGTTTCCCGCAT
>JAWOHC010000424.1:0-2757 GCA_046496275.1 Gillisia sp. | reverse complement strand
ACTAAAATAGCTCTCCCCAAATCCAATCCTATGAAAAGATCCTGTGTTGTTGGATATCTGAACCCTGTTTGAACAGAAGCTCTCAGGTTATGATTTCTATTGGCTCCCGCAGTATATCCTGCTGAAAGTCTTGGAGAGAAATTTCCATCGAATAATTCAGATTTATCAAACCGGATTGACCCAGTTAACTTTAATCGTTCTTCCAATAATTTCTTTTGAATTTGAGTATAGATTCCATACTCTGAATAGGTAATTGGACCATCAAAATCTGTAAAAATGGTTCCGAAGGAATTCAAACTATACTGCCTGAAGGAACCTCCAACCTGAACCTCAGCAATATCCTGAGTTAAATGGGTGAAATTATAATTGGCATCGGCATGTCGCAATTGGGAGGCATCCCTAAATTGAGAACCGGAATTTAAGTCGGAATCATTAGTAACCTGATTAAAAGCATTGTTAAATTCAGTTGTTCCAGGCAGCAGCCTACCGGTATCTGCGGTTTGTCGCGCCACCGTGTGTGCCTGATCTGGATTTAACCCTCCAAGAGTTCCTTGAATAAATGCACCTGCGTATTGACCAAACCAGTCTCGATCACTTTTCCATAACCTATTAACATTGATTGCGGTAAAACGCATATCATAAGAATCTCCTGCGTCTTCATCGGTGATATAACCTCTAACAAAAAAATTAGAGTTTTGAATTTCAATTTTATGTTGTTGCAGGAAAAAATTCTTGAGGGAATACCTGTTGGCCCCCTGGAAGATTGTGGTTCCCAATCCTACCTTTCCCACATAACTTATTTCCAAATCATCGGCAAAGGGCCGGTAATGAATTGCTGCATCAAGCTTGATACTTTCTGCATCATAATCTGTTAAATCTGCTTCGGCATAACCGGTTCGGCTAACCGAAGAATTTGGCAGTAAATTCTCAGCTCCTGCAGGAACCAATCCAGCTGCTACAAGTGCTTGTCCTACTCCACGTATATTGATGGAAACTTCATCCCCGTAGATATTCAACCCATCGTAATTAGGATGAGATCTGGTTCTATCGGGATTAAGAACATCTTCTTCATTAACCGCATGCCAATCGGTTCCTTTTAGATAAGCAAAATTAATTTTGGCCGCGAATTTATCTGAAAATTTATGCGCAAGTCGCACTCCAAGGTCATAAAAAGCATTGGTTCCGGCAGCGTCCTGAGAGGTAACTCCTTGTTTATAATATGCGCTTAAGCCTGGAAAATCAAACGGGTTTTTACTGGTCATAAAAAGTATTCCGTTAAAAGCATTTGCCCCATATAAGGCAGAAGAAGCTCCCGGAAGCAGTTCGATGCTATTCACGTCAAGCTCGGTCATCCCTATAAGGTTTCCCAAAACGAAATTTAAAGCTGGAGAAGAATTATCCATTCCATCCACCAGCTGTACAAACCTTGTATTTGCAAATGTGGCAAATCCTCTGGTGTTCACAGATTGATTTGTAAGGCTGCTTGTATTGATATCAACACCTTTTAAATTTTCCAATCCTCCGTAAAAGGAAGCGGAACTGGTATTTTTTATCTCTTTTAAGCCATATCGCTCTATGGTAACTGGCGATTCAAAAATCCTTTCCGGAGTTCTGGAGGCAGAGATAACGATCTCGTCCAGGGAAGTACCTTCCGAAAGACTTAAATTAATAACCTGATTATTGGAAGAAACATCCAAAGTTTGGGTTTCATAACCAACATTGCTGAACACGATTTTAAATGGCGGATTTTGATTTACCGTTAAAGAATATTTACCATCAAAATCGGTAACTGTTCCAAAGGTGGTTCCAAGCACCAAAACGTTTACTCCTAAAACAGGAACATTATCCTTATCTACCACGACTCCTGAAATGGTGGATTGTGAATAGGATGTAATAGAAAAGAGAAAAAACAGTAAAATTACGGGGATTTTCATAATTAGATTTATTGGTTACACCGCACCAATATAACTATTTCTGAATAATTAACTTAAATTAACAGTTGTTTTTTACTTACCCATAATAATAATTATATATTTTTAGAATACTTTATTATAATATCCACAACTTCCGGATTTACATAGAGTGTTATCTCCAAAATTTGGAGTATCATTCTAAACTTTTTTTTCACAGGATTTTCACTTCTGGATTTTGCAAGGCTGCCCACAAATTAGGTTTTATCGGGTTTCGCGATAAATTGTTAGGGACATAGAAGGCCAGGGGAATTTATTAAAGCAGGTTGCACCCCGGGTAAAGGAGGCGTGGCAAAAGTGAGCATGGGTGGTGTGATTTCCGCCAGGGAAAGATATTATAATAGCGCCGTTTTTGTTTATCACCAGATATATACTCCTATTGAACAACAAAAAAAGGCTACCATAAATGGTAGCCTTTTTAAAAAGTTGAATTTAATAAATCTTACAAATTATCTAACCACTTCAACATACTTGCATAATCCTGAGGAGTTTTCAATTTATTCTCTTTCATATATTCATTCAATTCCTTAGATTCTGGCAATACATTTTTAAAATCTTTATCTCTTAATTTCACATTGTGAAGTGTACCATCCCCCTTTTTAATATAATAATCTAGTTGTACACTAAGATGGGCAGGTTTATCCTTTTGATATCCGGTACTGGCAACCTGAGCTTCAGATATATTTGGTAAAGGATTACCATAAAATCCAAAAGATTTTCCATTGTAATATTCAATTAAAAATCCTTCTATTTTTTCTCCCTCATCTGTTCTAAAGGAATCAAGAAT
>JAWOHC010000293.1:0-3697 GCA_046496275.1 Gillisia sp. | reverse complement strand
ACGAAGACCTGCAATATGATTACAGGTTAGATTTGGAAGATTTGGTTGGTTAGTGAAGATTTTAACCCTTCCGTCTTAATTGGTAAGGTAATTCTGGTTTTATAAAAACACCTTCGTACCGATTAATCCACCTTCCCTTGAAAAAAGGGAAGGAGCTTTTTGATTTTTTTCATTTTAAATAAACGAAATTTTAAAACTTAAAAGCACCCCTCCTTTTAAGGAGGGGTGGCCGCAGGACGGGGTGGTTCGAGTTACAATTAGCTCTTTAAATCAATCTGAAAAGGGAATTTGTACTATTTTAACTATTTTTAAACTTTTTTCCTATCTTTAAGAGATGCAGGAAACTTGTATAGAATGTGGGGAAAAAATAGTTGGCAGGATCGATAAGAAATTCTGTGGTGACTACTGTCGAAATTCGTATAATAACAAGATGAATAAGGACCGGAATAACCTGGTTCGAAATGTAAATAACCGTCTTCGCAAGAATTACAGGATCCTGGAAGAATTAAACCCTGCAGATAAAACAAGAACCAGCAGGACGAAGCTGCTGGCTAAAGGTTTTAGTTTCGATTATTTCACAAGTATCTACACGACAAAATCCGGTACTATATATTATTTTATTTACGACCAGGGCTATTTACCACTGGAAGGTGATTATTACGCTTTGGTAAAGCGGACTTAAATATGCCAGTTTTGCCCACGTAATTTAAGTGCGGCGCAAAGAATATCTTTTCGGCTTATTTGTCCAATTAACTTTCCGTCTTCAATAATAGGGAACCTTCGGCAATTGTGTTTGTAAAATAAAGAGGCGCAATCAAAAATGCTTACATTTTTATCTATGGTTGGAACATTGGTTTCCATATACTGTTCAATCTTCATCTCTCCAATAGGCATATTATAATACCTGCTCTCTGATATTTGTTTCATACAATCACCGTCTGATATTATTCCTAACAGCTCATTCTGTTCATTCACTACCGGTGCACCGGAAATCTTATTTTTGATAAGGGTTTCCATCACCTCCACAACATATTGATCTTTTCCAAACGTGATAAGATTTTCGCTCATATAATCCTTTACCTGAATGGGAGCACTTTGAATTTTCTCCGGCTCCGCTCTTTTTCCCTCAAAACTTTTAATCCCCATGGCGCTAACTTTTTGATTATTAATCTTTTGAATATAATGAAAATTTTCGAGTCTTAGAAGAGGGACATAAATTTATTTTATTCAGCTTAACTTATTTATCTTTAAACCTTAATAGTTCCTCCATTTTATGCTGAAAAAATTATCCCCATTATTTATAATCCTAATCCTCCTTTTTTGCACCTGGTTTATTTTTTATTCCAGTATGCCAGGAAAAGAATCTGCTGCAGAAATCCCTGGAACCGAGTTTTCTGCTGAACGCGCATTCCAGCATATAGAAAACATCGCACAAACTCCGCATTATGTGGGCAGCAGTGCGCATAGCAGGGTTCGAAATTACATCGTGAACGAATTGCAGGAACTGGGACTTGAAGTTCAAATGCAGGAAGGTTATAGTCTAAATAATAAAGGTGTGATTACACGCCCTCAAAATATACTTGCCAGAATTCCCGGAAGCGAAGCAGGTAGCACCCTGCTTTTAATGTCTCACTATGACAGTGCAGGACATTCCTCTCCCGGAGCTGCAGATGCTGCAAGTGGAGTGGGAACCATTTTGGAGGGAATCCGGGCATTCCTTGAAAATGGCGAGTCCAATAAAAATGAGATCCTACTCTTATTTACCGATGCTGAAGAATTAGGATTGAATGGCGCCGATCTTTTTGTTAAGGAACACCCCTGGGCAAAAAATGTTGGATTGGCCATAAATTTTGAAGCCCGTGGTAGTGGGGGGAATTCCTTTATGCTTCTGGAAACCAATTCCGGAAATGCAGCACTTATTCGTGAATTCATTACAGCCAATCCTAAATATCCGGTTACAAATTCCCTGGCCTACAGTGTCTATAAAATGCTTCCAAATGATACAGATCTCACCGTTTTAAGAGAACAGGCTAATATCAATGGTTACAATTTCGCGTTTATAGACGATCATTTTAATTATCATACCGCGAGGGATATTCCGGAGAATCTTGATAGAAAAACCCTCGCGCACCAGGGGAGTTATTTAATGCCACTTCTGCATTATTTCAAGGATGCCAATATTTTAGAACTGGACTCTGAAGAAGATCTTATCTATTTCAGTTTGCCTTTTGGTAAGATCATCAGTTATCCGTTTTCGTATATTTTTCCGATGTTGATCCTTTGTTTCATCCTGTTCTTTCTGGTTTTGGCGTATGGGGTTTTTAGCAAAAAACACTTTTTGAGATCGGTAGTAAAAGGAATGATCCCATTTTTTATAAGTTTGCTGGGATCTGCAATTTTGACCTTTTTACTCTGGAAATTCTGCCTGATGATCTATCCCGAATATTCCGAAATGGAGCACGGGTTTACCTATAACGGGTATTATTATATTGCAGCTGTAATCTTCCTCACCCTCAGTATTAATCTTTTCGCATATCATAAATTCAATTCTCAGGATAAGAGGGCTGGTTACCTGGTGTTCCCGCTGTTTTTCTGGATGTTAATCTGCCTTCTCCTCGCATTTTTTCTTGAAGGAGCGGCATATTTTATCTTGCCTGCATTTTTTGCGATTTTGCAATTATGGGTAATGATTCGCCAAAAACAACCAAACCTGTTTTTAATGCTGCTGTTAAGCTTGCCGGCACTGTTCATTCTATTGCCATTTATCACAACTTTTCCCGTGGCCTTGGGACTAAAAATACTTTTTGTAACTGCTATACTCACCACTTTTTTATTCCTGTTTTTTCTGCCCGTATTCGGGTATTTTAAGCTGAAAAAAGCCCTGGCATTACTATGTTTTTTAATATTTAATGTGCTGTTCATCACCGCGCATTTTAAATCTTCTTTTTCAGAAGAAAGACCAAAACCCAATAGTCTTGTTTATCTTTTTAATGCAGATACAGGCGAGGCAAACTGGAATTCCTATGATTTTATGGTTGATTCCTGGACTTCGGGATTTTTTGGCGAAGATCCGGTAATTATCCCTGCTTCTGAAGAGGCTTTACAAAGCAAGTATGGGTCAAATTTCACCTTTAAAGCCAAAGCACCACTCAAAAATATTCCTGAACCGGGGGTTGTTTTTGAAAAACTGAACTCGGTGGATAGCCTTGATAAAACAAGTAGGTATTCCCTGAAAATTGCTCCAAACCGAAAAGTTAACCGGATGGAACTCTATGCAGACAGAAAAGTGGATTTTGAAGAGTTTAAAGTAAATGGATTAACGGCCGATTCCATTGATTTGGGGGCAAATTCATTTCACATTTTCACCAAGCGATGGCACAACAGGTTGCTCATTTATCACGCTGCAAACAGGGATACCTTAAACATTGAATTTGTGGTTAAGGAAGAAAAACTGCCAGAATTCATTTTATATGAATCCAGTTATGATCTTTTGGAAAACCCGGAATTTGATATTCCTGAACGCGAAAAAGTTATGATGCCAAGACCCTTTGTAGTTAATGATGCGGTAATTATAAGGAAAACGATCCAATTGAATTAATTTTATTAAAAAAACCTCCCATACATCGGGAGTGAATTATATACAAATGAATATATCACTATTAGGTTGCGGTTGGCTGGGATTGCCATTGTCTAAAAA
>JAWOHC010000276.1:0-7409 GCA_046496275.1 Gillisia sp. | reverse complement strand
ATTCGAACCTGCTTTACCATTACGCAAAATGCGCTTGCCCAGGCAGGAGATAGAGATATGTATATACAGGTTTATAATCCAAGGAATGAACTGGTAGGCGATGAAATCGCAGTGGAGCACGATGGCGGAGTGATGGTTTATAGTGCGCAATCCAGGATTTTTTATGAAAATGAAGAACTTGACGTGTGTGTTCTTTCAAAAACCAGAAAAGAAAAGCTTATTGAGGGAACCTATAAAGTATACGTTTACGCGGGGCCTGAATTAATAGGAACTTCCGCATTCAATTTGAGATAAATAATTAAAATTAAAAAATCAGGAACCGCCTTGAGCTTTATCAAGGTGGTTTTTTTATTTTTGCGCTATGGCAAAACAAGAAGATTTATTTAAAAATGTGATTTCCCATGCCAAAGAGTATGGGTATATTTTCGCATCCAGTGAGATTTATGATGGGCTAAGTGCTGTTTACGACTACGGTCAGAATGGTGCAGAGTTGAAGAAAAATATCCGGGAATACTGGTGGAAGAGTATGGTACAACTCAATCAAAACATCGTAGGGATAGATGCTGCCATCCTTATGCACCCAAAGACCTGGGTTGCATCCGGACACGTAGATGCTTTTAACGATCCATTGATAGACAATAAGGATTCTAAAAAACGCTACCGTGCCGATGTTTTGGTGGAAGATTTCGCTGAAAAACTCTTGCAAAAAGCACAGAAAGAGATCGATAAGGCAAAAAAACGCTTCGGGGATTCTTTTGATGAAGCGCAATTTGTGGCAACAAATGAGCGGGTTGGAAAATACCTTACCCAGCGGAAGGATATTTTAAAGCGGTTAGGAGATTCTCTTACCCGTGAAGATTTAAAGGATGTGAAAGCCCTAATTGAAGAACTGGAAATAGCCGATCCGGAAACCGGTTCAAAAAACTGGACCGATGTTCGCCAGTTTAATTTGATGTTTGGCACCAAAATGGGAGCTTCTGCAGAGACTTCTTCCGATTTATATTTAAGACCGGAAACCGCCCAGGGTATTTTTGTAAACTTTTCAAATGTGCAAAAAACCGGAAGAATGAAAATTCCTTTCGGAATAGCTCAAACAGGAAAAGCCTTCAGGAATGAGATCGTAGCGCGCCAGTTTATTTTTAGAATGCGTGAATTTGAGCAAATGGAAATGCAATTTTTTGTACGCCCGGGAGATGAAATGAAGTGGTATGAACACTGGAAAGAAGAACGAATTAAATGGCATTATTCCCTAAAACTTGGAGAAGAAAATTACCGTTTTCATGACCATGATAAGTTGGCGCATTACGCCAACGCTGCTACCGATATAGAATTTGATTTTCCTTTTGGATTTAAAGAACTGGAAGGGATCCATTCCCGGACAGATTTTGATCTAAAAGCCCATGAGGAACATTCTGGTAAAAAATTGCGGTTTTTTGATCCGGAATTAAATGAAACCTATGTTCCTTACGTGATTGAAACTTCCATAGGTTTGGACAGGATGTTTTTGTCTGTTTTATCTTCTTCCTTAAAAGAAGAAACCCTAAAAGATGGTTCTTCCAGAACGGTGCTAAAACTTCCAGCTGTTTTGGCTCCAACCAAGGCTGCGATATTGCCGCTGGTTAAAAAAGACGGTTTACCGGAACTTGCCCGAAAGATTGTTGAAGAATTACAATGGGATTTCAGGGTTCAATATGACGAAAAGGATGCTATAGGAAGAAGGTACAGAAGGCAGGATGCAGCTGGGACTCCGCTTTGTATAACCGTAGATCATGACTCCCTGGAGGATAATGCCGTAACAGTAAGATACCGGGACAGTATGGAGCAAAAACGGGTACCTGTTTCAGAACTTAAAAAGATCATTGAGGAAGAAGTGAATTTTAAAAAATGGATTAAAGGTTAGATTTTTTGTATTATTTAACGTAATAAAGGAGGCAATTAATTAGTTAATTGCCTCCTTTAATTTTTAATAATTCCTTAATTTTAAGTTTTTATATCTAAAATTTTTCCTTTTTTAAAATATGATTCGATTTTACTCTCTTTTCACAGTATTACTTTTCCTTTTTTCTTTGCAACTTAACGCTCAGAAAAGAGAGATATCAGGGCCGGTCTATATCGATTCAGCCAAGGCATTTCACGTATCTGGATTTTCAAAGCGCCAATTAATAGCTCCTTCAACAGAATTTAAAGTTGTAAACCCCAGAAACAGGGGGATTAACAAAGTGGTTCCGGGAAAAGGATTGCCTAAAACCATGGATGCTGCACTTCAGGCTAAAATGGGAGAGGTGCCGGGAAAAGCGCCAATTTTTTCATTTGATGCGGTAACTTCCCGTTCCACACCTACAGATCCTACAGGGGCTGCGGGGCCCAATCATTATGTAAATGGATGGAACTCTGCTTTTTCCATTTTCGATAAAAGCGGAAACAGGATCGTGCCTCCTGCTTCCTTGTCCAGTATTGGCGGGGAATTCACCAATGAAAACCTGGGAGATCCCATTATTTTATATGATGAATTTGCAGACAGGTTTTTGATCACACAATTTAGCGATACTCCTACGAAAAGAGGTTTTTTGGTAGCCGTATCTCAAGGACCGGATCCTGTAAATGATGGTTGGTTTACATATAGATTTCTCACAAATAATGTCTTGCCTGATTATCCCAAAATTTCGGTTTGGAGTGACGGGTATTATGTGACCACCAACAAAAATTCTAATTCCGCCAGTACCAGTCAGGTAGTTTACGTACTTGAAAGAGACAAGATGTTAATGGGGACAACTGCCAGTTTGTTGGCATTTCCATTACCAGGTATAAATACAAATGGTTTTTACAGCCCTGCGGGTTTTCACGCCATGGGCGGAGAAATGCCTCCTTTGGGAAATTCTCCAATAATTTACCTTCAGGATGATGCCTGGGCAGGTGTTTCAGAAGATCACCTAAAGATTTGGAACATCAACGTAAACTGGAATTCTTTGACAAATTCCACTATTCAGGAATCACAGGAATTGGGTGCTGCAAATGGAGTTTCTCCTTTTATTGCAACTTTTGACGGAGGTTCTTTTTCCAATCTTGCACAACCCAATCAGGCTCCGGATATAGACGTCTTGCAGGCTACAATGATGTACATGACCCAGTACAGAAGGTTTCCAAACCATAACTCTGTAGTGATGAATTTTGTCGTGGATATAAATCCAACTGCCGCAGAACATGCCGGAATACGATGGTATGAACTTAGGCAGGACAGGAATGGAGGACCATGGAGCGTATACCAGGAAGGTACTTATGCCCCGGATAAAAGCGATAGATTTAGCGGTAGTATTGGAATGGATAGAGAAGGCAATATTGGCCTTGGTTATACTGTTTTGGATGATAGTCCGGAAACACCTGTATTTCCTTCAATACGGTATACGGGAAGATATGCCAACGATCCTTTGGGAGAAATGACCCTGGTTGAATCCAGTATTGTTGAAGGTCGCAGTCCGGATCCTAACACCCGGTATGGAGATTATGCCCATTTAACAATAGATCCTGCAGATGGTGTTACCTTTTGGCACAATGGAGAGTATTTTGATGGTTTAGACAGGAAAAACAGGGTGGGGGTTTTTAGACTTGCACCCGATTTTAATAATGATGTTGGAATTATCGCAGTCCCAAACCCTCAAGATGCTACGCTTTCCAATGCTGAAGCAATAACTGTTACAATTCGAAATTTCGGGACAAATACGCAAACCAATATTCCTGTAAGTTACACCATCGATGGAGGTCAAACCGTAAACGAAGTATTTGAGGGAAGTCTACCTGGAACAAGCTCTGTAGATTATACTTTTTCCGCTTCAGCAAATTTGGGGACCGTAGGCCAAACTTATGAGATCACTGCTTCCACAAATTTATCCGGCGATCAAAGGGAGGATAATGATGAATTTTCCGGAACAATTAGAAACCTTTTTCCCAATGATGTTGGTGTAACCTCCATAGATGCACCTTCCACCGGTTTGGAATTGACTTCTTCCGAAGAAATAACCATTACCATAGAGAATTTTGGAGGAGAAGCACAATCCAACATCCCTGTTTCTTACCGAATTGAAAATAATAGAAGTGTGAATGAAATTTTTTCCGGAACACTCCCGGTGGGAGAAAATGTGACTTATACCTTTTCTCAAAGAGCCAATCTTTCTGCTTTTGGTCGTTTTATGATAGCTTCTGAAACCAATTTAAACGGAGACAGCCAACCTGAAAATGACGGAGTAATGAAATCGGTAGCGAATTTAAATTGTATTCCTGAAGGATCCGATTGTTCAAGTTTTGGAGATGGGATACATGCTTTTGAACTGGAAGGTATTCTTAATGAAAGAATTCCGTGTACTACGGGATACGGGGACTTTATTGGGTCTTCAACAGATCTGGACAGATCCAAAGGAACTTTTAAGGTAAGGGTTAAAACTTTATTTGATTCTGCGGAAAATAACGAGCGATTTTCTATGTGGATAGATTTAAATGATAATGGTGTTTTTGACGATGAAGAACGATTTATTTCCAACCAGGTTATTCCGTCGTCAAGTACCTGGCACGAATATGAATTCACGCTTCCTGCCAATGCCGCTCTGGGACTTCATTTACTAAGGATAAGGGCTGGAGATGTCTCTTTTGACGGAGATTTAAATAATCCCTGTAGTGTTATGGATTATGGAACAACACACGATTATAGTATACGGGTAACAGACAGCTCGCTAAACTTAGATGACTTTCTTTTGAATGAAGCAAATCTTGTGATTTCAGACCAGGGGAATGGTATTTTTCGTGTATTCCTGGAGACAGAATTTAATCAAACCCTGCGGTTTACAGTTCATAATTTATTAGGACAAAAAATGCTGGAGAATAAAGTTGAAAGTATAGGCGATGGATATTTGTATGAGTTTGATATGTCCTATGCTGCAACCGGGGTTTATTTGATGCGAATTGGAACCAGGGAGGTTGGAATTGTAAAACGCTTTATCGTAAAATAGCAGCAGCTTGAAGAGCCGGTTTCACTTGGCTAAAATGGCCGCTTAAAAGACAATTCAAATTATTTAAATCAAGCACGATTCCTTATTTTTGGAAAAAAAATTTCATGAAAATTATCTCCTACAATGTCAACGGTATAAGGGCTGCATTAAGAAAAGGTTTTATTGATTGGTTGATAAGTGCAGATCCGGATATTCTTTGCTTACAGGAAATAAAGGCAAATCCAGATCAATTTGATGCCAAACCATTTGAAGACGCCGGTTATAAATACAACTATTGGTATCCCGCGCAAAAAAAAGGCTACAGTGGGGTTGCAATCTTAAGCAAGCACGAACCCCTTAATGTGGCATATGGGACAGGGATAGAATATATGGATTTTGAAGGCAGGAACCTGAGATTGGATTTTGAAGGATTCTCGGTTATGAGCCTGTATCTTCCTTCAGGAACAAATATCAAGAGGTTAGAACATAAGTTTCAGTTCATGGCCGATTTCCAGGTATATATAGACGAATTAAAACTGCAAATCCCAAATTTGATCATTTCGGGGGATTATAATATTTGCCATCGGGCCATTGATATTCACGATCCAGTTCGGCTTAAAAACACTTCCGGATTTCTACCGGAAGAACGCGCGTGGATAGAAGATTTTATGAATAGCGGATTTATAGATTCTTTCAGGCATTTAAATAAAGAATCTGATAATTATTCCTGGTGGAGTTATCGTGCCAATTCCCGTGAAAACAATAAAGGTTGGCGTATAGATTACAATTTAATCTCGGAACCTTTAAAAGAAAAACTCAAACGTGCCGTTATCTTACCAGAGGCGAAGCATAGTGATCATTGTCCCGTATTAATTGAAATTCATTAGAGAATTATGAAGAGGTCTAAAATATTATTTTTTACAGTTATTTTTTCAAGTTTACTGTTCACTTCCTGTGTGTCTTCCAAGGTACATAAGGACCTGCAATCCCAGTATGATAACCTTCAGTCTAAAAACCAGAAGCTTTCTGAAGATCTAAAAGAAACAAAAACATCCGGAGCGATGGAACTTGCAACTCTTCAGGCTGAAAAGGATCGGTTAACTTCAGAAAGAGATCAGTTACAACAGGATTTGGAGCGCACGACCGGCAGGTATGAAAGCCTGAAGGATTCTTATGATGCACTGGAGGCGAACAGTTCATCTGTCCTCGCCGAAAACTCCAGACAAAACAGGGAGCTTTTGGCAGAACTGGATCAAAAAGAGAAAACCCTTGCGGCAGAGCAGGCACGATTGGAAAAACTTCAAAGGGATCTTACTAGCCGGATAAATAGAATTAATGAACTGGAAAGCCTTATAGCGGCTAAAGATGCCAAAATGAATGCATTAAAAACAGCAGTTTCAAATGCACTTACCAATTTTGAAGGAAAAGGTCTCACGGTAGAACAACGCGATGGGAAAGTCTATGTTTCCATGGAAAATAAACTCTTGTTCAGTTCCGGGAGCTGGGCTGTTAATTCTGAAGGTAGAAAAGCGGTTCAGCAATTAGGAACTGTACTTGCTCAAAATCCCGATATCGCAGTTTTGATTGAAGGGCATACAGACAATGTCCCTTATGGCGGCACCGGACAATTAAATGACAACTGGGATCTTTCCACAAAAAGGGCAACTTCCATCGTTCAGATACTTCAGGAAAACAAGGGCATAGATCAACAAAATTTAACTGCCGCGGGACGTGGGGAATATGCTCCAATAGCCGAAAATACAACCGCAGAAGGTAAAGCGAAAAACCGCAGAATAGAAGTGATCTTAACTCCAAAACTGGATGAAATAAGCCAGATGTTAAATGAAATGGAAGAGTAACTATTTTGTCAATTTTTCAGAAAAAATGGATTCAAACTATTTCTGTTGATTAAAAGGTTATTTAAATGAAATATCCACGAGAATAAACTTTCTCACACAAGGAAATGTTTATATGGATGTTACATATGACCGCTAAAACAATAAAATAAACAGATGAATTACACCAATTTACCGGGTACAGCTATAAAAGTTAGTAAAATATGTTTGGGGTCCATGACCTGGGGCCAGCAAAATAACGAAGCAGAAGCCCATATGCAGCTGGATTATGCCCTGGAAAGAGGTGTAAATTTTATTGATACAGCAGAGATGTATTCAACCCCTGCGCGAAAGGAAACCCAAGGGAATACGGAGAAAATCATAGGTTCCTGGCTTAAAGATAACGGGAATAGGGAAAAAGTGGTGCTGGCTACAAAGATTGCAGGACCGGGAAAAGCGGTTGCCCATATTCGTCCGAATCTTGGATTTAGCAAAGCTGCGCTTACCGAGGCCATTGATGCCAGCTTGAATAGGCTACAGACAGACTATATAGACCTGTACCAATTGCACTGGCCGGAAAGGAATTCCAATTTTTTTG
>JAWOHC010000226.1:0-3364 GCA_046496275.1 Gillisia sp. | reverse complement strand
CAGGAAAACCCTGAAAAATTCTTAGCAGATTTTAACTGGCACAACTACGAAGAAGGAATTGATCCTGTAGATGACCAGAAATTGGTAGAATTTGAGAAGTTGGTTGCCGAGAATTTCGTTGACACACTGGATGATGAAGTTACCACTGGTAGAGTTATCAATATCACAGATCGTGATGCCATCATTGACATTAACGCAAAAAGTGAAGGGGTAATTTCCCTGAATGAATTTCGTTACAACCCGGATCTTAAAGTAGGGGATGAAGTAGAAGTATTAATTGATGTACGTGAAGACGCTACCGGTCAATTGATTCTTTCTCACAGAAAAGCCCGTGTGATCATGGCCTGGGATCGTGTGAACAAAGCACATGACGAAAGCTTAATAGTAAATGGTTTTGTAAAATGTCGTACCAAAGGAGGTATGATTGTAGATGTATTTGGAATTGAGGCTTTCTTGCCAGGATCTCAAATAGATGTGAAACCAATCAGGGATTACGATGCGTATGTAGGTAAAACAATGGAATTTAAAGTTGTGAAAATCAACCACGAATTCAAAAACGTTGTAGTATCTCATAAAGCGCTTATCGAAGCTGATATCGAAGAGCAGAAAAAAGAGATCATTGGTCAGTTAGAAAAAGGTCAGGTACTTGAAGGTACTGTTAAAAACATCACTTCTTACGGAGTGTTCGTTGATCTTGGTGGTGTAGATGGACTTGTTCATATTACAGACCTTAGCTGGTCTCGTATCAATCATCCTAATGAGATCGTGGAACTGGATCAAAAACTAAATGTTGTAATTCTTGACTTCGATGAAGCTAAAACAAGAATTCAATTAGGATTGAAACAATTGCACAAACATCCATGGGAAGCTTTAGATGAAAACTTAAAAGTTGGTGATAAAGTAAAAGGAAAAGTTGTTGTAATCGCAGATTACGGTGCTTTTATTGAAGTTGCTGAAGGTGTTGAAGGTCTTATCCACGTTTCTGAAATGTCTTGGAGCACGCACTTGCGTTCTGCACAGGATTTCGTGAAAGTAGGGGATGAGGTTGAAGCGCAAATCTTAACTTTAGATCGTGAAGACCGTAAAATGTCTCTTGGTATTAAGCAATTAACTCCAGATCCATGGACTGATATCACTTCTAAATATCCTGTAGGTTCTAAACACTCAGGAATTGTAAGAAACTTTACAAACTTTGGTGTATTCGTAGAATTGGAAGAAGGAATAGACGGACTTATTTATATCTCTGATCTTTCCTGGACCAAGAAAATCAAACATCCTTCTGAATTCACCAATGTAGGTGATAAATTAGAGGTTGTAGTATTGGAATTGGATGTTGAAGGACGTAAACTTAGTTTAGGTCACAAACAAACCGAAGCCAATCCTTGGGATAAATATGAAACTGAATTTGCTGTTGGAACAACCCATACCGCAGAAATTTCTGAAATAGTAGACAAAGGAGCGACTATCGACTTTAATGAAGATATCACTGCATTTGTTCCTACCCGTCACCTTGAAAAAGAAGATGGTAAGAAATTAAGCCAGGGAGAATCTGCAGAATTTCAGATCATCGAGTTCAATAAGGAATTCAAACGTGTTGTAGCATCTCATACTGCTATTTTTAGAGAAGAAGAACAACAAATTGTGAAGCAAGCCGCTAAAAAAGCTGCTGCAACACAAAGCAATGATAAAACCACTATTGGTGATGTTAATGCAGATCTTCAGGCCTTAAAAGACAGAATGGAAGGAAAAAGCTAAATTGCTTTTTTACCGGTTCAACCGGGTACTATAATTAAAAAAACCTCTCCGGATTTCCGGAGAGGTTTTTCGTTATAACAGTATCAGCAAGGGGCTTCTTAATTAAAAATGGGGGCGCTGGCTTATGGAATCAATTTACTAAACAAAAAAATCGGGATTTTAATATCCCGATTTTTTACTTATAAAATTTTAAGCTGTTGTCACTGTAAATGTTTTTTTATAAAAGCTACTCATCATAAATATTTTCGTAGCTATTTCCTTTTGTCACAAAGAATTCGCCCGTAACATATCTAAAACTTTTATCTAAACCTGAGATTTTATTGAGATCCTCTTCATTCAAATTCACCCCCGTACTTTGGATATTCTCTATGATCCTGTCTTTGTTAACCGATTTTGGAATTACTGCCGTTCCCCGCATAATATTCCATTTAATAAGGACCTGCGCAGGGGAAGCACCGTGTTTTTTTGCGATATTATTGATGACCTTATCTTCCAGTAAGGAAGGTTCATTTGCCGCTTTCATCGCCTGGGTTCTATCACTACTGCCAAGTGGAGAATAGGCCGTTAGATGAATGTTATGCTTACTGCAAAATTCGAGCATATCATTTTGCTGCAAATAGGGATGCAATTCTATTTGGTTCATCTCTGGAATCTCGTCGGTTTCCTCGATAAGATCTTCAAGTTTTGTAATGCTAAAATTTGACACCCCGGCATTCCGAATCATTTTAAGCGCTTTTGCTTCCAGCATCATTTTCCAGGTTTCGCCAATTGGAGCCTCTTCAAGAGAAAGGTAATCCTCGTCCTTTTCCGGAAACGCTATACCAGGCTTAAATGCAACCGGCCAGTGAATGAGATAGAGGTCCAGGTAACTCAATTGAAGATCCTTTAATGTTTTTTCGAGCGCGGGAATTACATCCTGTTTTAAATGAGCATCATTCCAAAGTTTTGAAGTGATCCATAAATCTTCCCGTTTCACTTTTCCTTCTGCAAAGATTTCTGCCAGGGCTTCACCAATTTCAGCTTCATTTCCATAGATTGAAGCACAGTCTATATGCCTGTACCCATTTTCAATCGCAGCCTTTACCGCCTTTCCCACTTCTCCTTTTTCAGATTTCCAGGTTCCCAGGCCAAGAACCGGCATTTCATCGCCATTTTTAAAATTTAAAACTTTCATATATCTATATTTCCCTTCAAGGTACTAAGGATGATTTTCATTAAAAAATAAAGGAGCGGTTTTATCACAAGTTTAGTAATTCCGTCTGGGATGGAAATTTAAAATCACCTTTTGGAGGTGGCTTTTATCCACGTGCATATAAATTTCGGTAGTAGTGATGCTTTCGTGGCCCAACATCTGTTGAATTGCCCTTAGATCGGCTCCATTCTCAAGTAAATGGGTAGCAAAAGAGTGACGAAATGTATGCGGACTTATATTCTTCTGAAAATTTGCAGCTTTGGAAAGATTTTTAACAATGGTAAAGATCATCGCACGGGTTAGCATATTGCCTCTTCGGTTTAAAAATAAAATATCTGAAGCATTTTTTTTAACAGGAACATCTCCCCTGGAATTTTCAAGATATTGAGTAATAAGATCTTGAGTTACATCCCCAAT
>JAWOHC010000058.1:0-3249 GCA_046496275.1 Gillisia sp. | reverse complement strand
CTCAAATGAAGAAAGCTGCACCAAAAATAAAACTTCCTATAATGAGCATTCCAATTTCGGCATTACCTTGGAGGGTTGCGGGAAGCTGTTACTATGCTCCTTTGCCTTTTGCTGAGAGCTACTAATACAAAAAGGCAAATCATCCCACGTTCTGCCTTGCAGTATTCTTCCAGTTTTCTTTTTATTAACCCCACCCCATTGTTTGAAAAAGAATGGTACATTTTGTTCTATGCATTGCTCTTTTATTCGTATTACCCATTCTTGTTTCATTTCTCTGGCTCCAGGCCCTGATTCTCCTCCGACAATAACCCAATCAATGCCGTTTAATTCAAGAGTTGAAAGACGCCCAAGTAACGGCTCTAAAGATAAAAATTTGATTTGGGCTGGTAACCACCTTAAATCATCAATTCGGTGTTTGAACTTCTCATTTTCAACGCTGACACCTATCCACACATTTTGGGGCCAATCTATCTTTGGTGAAAGTTTTTTCAATCGAGCTGATCGTTTTGTTAAAATCTGAAAACGATGCCAGTTGGCTTGTCTCATGACTTTAAATATTTTAAAAATAAAAGAATCTGGAACCTTTTCGTGGAATAAGTCGCTCATGGAATTAACAAATATCGTTTGCGGTTTTTTCCAGTTTAAAGGATATGCAATAACATGTTCATGAAGGGTTACCCGGAAACCGTTTACATAATTGGGTTGCCCCATTAATTTTAATCTTTTTGCCATACGTTCAGCATAGCAATTCTGACATCCTGCACTGATTTTAGTGCACCCAGTAACAGGATTCCATGTGGATTCAGTCCATTCGATTTTGCTGATGGCCATTTTTCTTCCTAAATTAATTTGGGAAAGTTACCATAATTTCATCACTAAAGGTGCCCTTGCGTGGTGGCTTTCCCTTTGGAAATACGGCATCTATAGTGCCATCCTCATAAAGCTCACGCAAGACCTCTTTGTAATTTTTTTTAACATAAGGTTTGTCAACATTGTGCAATTCATATATTTTGCGCATGGTAAGTTTTTTACCTTTAAAGGTATTCAACAAATCTTTTTTTAAGTCATGAAGCGGACGATAAAGTTGAAATAGTAAAGATTGTTTAGGCAAAAAATCTGCTGGATTATATTCGAACGAAGGAACACCTTGCGTATTGCTTGAACTTTCACGAGCCATAATGCCCTTCATTATTTCATAGCCGCGGAAGGATTTGCTTACAAATATTAAATGATGACTTGTTCTTTTGCCTCTATTATTTTTAAACCTGTAAGGCAAAACATATCTTGAACCATATGATTTTAGCGCTTGGCAAAGCTCTTCTACTATAATTAGTTCCCTTTTGTATAGCTTTTTTCTTAATAGCTTTTCTTTCAATTCTATTGCTTTTTCATCTCCAAAAAGAGCTTGCATATGTTCTTGAACGAATGGATTATTTAATCCCATATTAATGCGATTGTAATTGAAGAAAAAAATTGCGTCACAGCCCCAATCTTTTAACACTGAATTCACCAATCGCAAAGAAAGTCCCTTATATCCCCAAGGATCAACGAAAAACAGGGTTGGCACTAGGCTCATTTCCTCGAACATTTTGACGATTTCTTCTCCAACCTCTTGATTATATACAGTTGGTTTAAATTTGAGAGTTTCGATGCCAGGAATTTCCCTAATTGTTCGTTTTAAATCGTTTGAATTATTTTCATCTTTGTCGTTGAAAATGGCAACCAATCGGTCTCGCAGATCAATCTTTTCTATCGCATTGTTTATTATTCTTAGTGGGGTTGACAAGCTCCCATCTTTAAATCGGCCAGGTCCTGCAAAAAGATCTATATATGCAATTTTTTGAGAGTGTTGTGGATAACGTTTTTGAGTACTTATAATGACATTGGCCCAGACATCGAAATATTTGGCTACAATGGTTGATTTAATAAGCGACTGTTCTTTTTGTTCTTCAAAAAAGCTATTGTCCACTATTTTTTAACTTCATCTCCTATCTGTTTGGCGTAATACGTTTTTGTGCTGAAGCGTATATCCTTCAATTTTTTAATATCTATCTGTATATTTTTATCCGTTGGCTATTGTTCAGGTATAATCCAGAAAAAGCCAAATTTGAAGTTTTTGTAACACATTTTGCTGGGTCATTCAATTTACTTTGGAAAAAATTCTATAGACGGCTTTTTTTGAGCAGCCCGAACTCAACCATAACTTGCATGATCATGCCTTAATCCTACAATAAATTCAAGTTACCAATCGTTTCGGTATCCTTGAAGAATTTGCGCCATGATTATTCAGGTTTCGGATAATGATACTTGAGCGCAGGGAATTAAGCCGTCACGTGTTTTTGCGGTCGGCTTGAATGCGTGGTTACATGACTTTTTCTATCTTGCTTTCGCATCGCAAGCAAAACTGAACCAATTTTCCATTTACGTTTTTTCCATAGCTGCATTGATCACAGTAGTTGACTTTGCATTTTGGACAGTCATAAATTGCACTTACTTTTTCTTCCGTCCGATCACTTATCTGACCGACTGTAGCACCACAAAAGTGGCAATAGGCTTTGAAACTGCTAATATGGGAAATGTTTTCAACTCTTTTTTTCTTCATTATCAAAACCCCTTTTTCATTTAACAATTTTAAATTCATCATAAAATTCTGTTTTGTTTGTTTTTACCCATATAAGGTGCATTCGGAAATCTTCACCTGGTCAAAGCTTACCACATCGCCTTCTGAACCACTAAATTTTTCATATGATGCCGCCACTACTGGATTCTTCCATCGGATCTTCCGGATAAAAAAGGATAAAAATATCCTATAACCTGCTGTTAATACAATTATTTACGTTCAGAAACAAGTTTTTTTCTTGTGGCTACATGTAACTTTCTAGCCGGCAACACAGAGGGAAGTTTAATATTTGCTGCATTAAGTAATTTTTCACAAAGGCCGTTGGGTTCAGGAATTTTTTGGCATACTACATTTTCTATCTGCATTTCTACTGCTCGAAGTGATGCCAACCCATCAAGGCGTTCAGCAATGGTTATCTGAATTTCACGCCAATACTTATAGATCTGCTTTTCCATAAGATAAGCCAGCATTACGACAAACACATGACCCCTGGTTCTCAAATCTTTTCTAACATAAACGGGTCGAACCTCAAGATGACCGCTTTTAAATGTCCGAAAAGCCTGCTCCACCTTAGACAAATCTTTATACCTGTCGTGAATGGTTTCAACGTTTATGCTTTGATCTGATAA
>JAWOHC010000416.1:0-3476 GCA_046496275.1 Gillisia sp. | reverse complement strand
AAATCATCCTGAATTTTGGTGCGTTCCAGGTGATTTAGCCCTGCGTGGTAGGCTTCAGCCTGTAATCCATTCGCCTTTAATTTAGCGGCGATATCTTCGGTGTTTTTTCTGCTTAAACAATAAATGATGCCGCTTTCATTTTTTCGGGCCTTTATGAAATCGGCTATCTGGTCAAAACGCTTGGTTCCCGGCCGTACTTCCAGGCTCAGGTTCTTCCTGTCGAAGGAAGCTACATGTTTTTTTGCCCCGGGCATATTCAGCTGGTTGCAAATATCTTTCCTGGTGGCTTTATCGGCGGTGGCGGTGAGTGCGATGAGTGGGGTAGTGGGGAAGCGATTTTTTAAATACCCCAACTGGGTGTAAGCCGGTCTAAAATCATGGCCCCAGCTGGAGATGCAATGTGCTTCATCTACAGCGATTAAACTAACTTTTCCATCGCTTAAAAACCGGTCGATAACCTGTAAACTTTCAGGAGCAACATATAAAAGCTTTAATTTATTCTCATCGATTTGCTGAAAAATGGCTTGTTGATCTTCGGAAGACTGGCTGCTGTTTAAAAATGCAGCCGAAATTCCGTTAGCGGTCAACCCGTCTACCTGATCTTTCATCAGTGCGATCAAAGGCGAGATTACCAGGGTGATTTTTGGAAGCAGGATCGCAGGAAGCTGGAAACAAATGGATTTTCCTCCTCCGGTTGGCATGATCACTAAATTATCTTCCCCGGCAAATACCGAATCGATAATTTTGCGTTGTAGTGGCCTGAAGCTTTCAAATCCAAAATATTCTTTTAAGGTGCTTAAAAGTTGCGTTTCTTCCATCCTGCAAAGTTATGGTTTCACACTTAAAACCTGAAGCCCGGATCGGGAAACCTGATTCTTTTTTAATTTATTTTAGTGAACATCTGTATAATCACCTTGGTGACGGTGGATTCCTTTTATTAAATAGGGCAGAATGGAAATGAAACTCCTCTGAAATTTGTATCTTACCGACTAATTAAGAAAAATTGTAATTAATTGATATTAAATAAGTTACAGGATTTTATTAACCAATGAGTCGAAGCTGAATTCAATAAATCACGAAATAAAAAGCGCTATGAAACCTGCTCCAAAAAGACAAAAATTAGGCATAGGTGTTAAACTAGTAATACCTTTAATCCTGCTTTTAACACTGGCTTGCGGAGGTGTAAAGAAATCCGGATCGGCAGAAGCTGTAAAGGATTTTCAAAAACTCTCAGAATTGGTTAACAGTGGGGAATTTGAAATTGAGAATGATTGGCTCATGCCCCTGGGTGGATCTATGATCAATTTGATAGGAAACCCTAATTATATCCGGTTTAAAGCAGATAGTGTGGATGTGTTTTTACCTTATTTTGGGGTGAGGCATTCCGGCGGGGGGTATGGAAGGGACGAAGGTATAAGCTATAAAGGCCCTGCCAAAAACCTAAATATCACCGAGGATACAGTTAAAAACAATATAATCGTGAAATTTGAGGGCAATGATGGCTCTGAAAATCTTGAATTTTACATCACGCTTTACCTGGCAGGAAGTGCAAGAACTTCTGTGAACAGTTCACAGCGACAGGCGATTTCATATCATGGAAATGTGAAGGCTTTGCCGGAAGAAAGGCAGTAAAAAATATAAAACCGCGGAAATTGCTCAAAAATTATCCTGTGATCCTGATGAAGGCAAAAAATACTAAAAACTAAAATGTATCTAAAGTGTGTGTGGACTTCCTAAAGATTTTTGATTTTGAAACATCTAACAGATGTTGATGCTATAGATTTTAAAATCCACAACTGCGGAACTTCAATCCTCAAATACAGCAGGATCTCTTTAAGGGTTTCCAGGGAAACCCGAAATTAATGCAACAAATCAAAACAGGGAGCGCTTTTATGGAAAACCCGAAATACAGATAAAAGAGGTTACTGATTCGTCCCGGGTTATATAAAGATAGCAGCGATGCTTGCTAATATTCCTGATCAGGGGCTATTCTATATATTCTATTTTACATAATATAAATTATAGGACATTTATATGTATGGATTAGGTGGGGGCTGGCTCATAGCTAAAACAGCTTTAAGCAGGATTATGATAGGCATAGAATTGTAAGCAATAATGAATTTCTATGATATGAAAACCGTGTTTAGTTTTCATATCATAGAAATTCACTATTTAAACACCTGTATGTCGGTGGTTTAAATAGAATGTGTAACTTAATTAAACGAAAAACTAATAATATGAAAATCCTATTTTTCGCACTCGTATTGCTCTTTAGCATTCACAGTTATGCTCAGGAAAAAACTGAAATTGATAATTTGTTTGTTCGTGTTTATGATTTACAGGGACAAAAAATTAATAAAGGAAAAGTGCTTGCAGTTACGGACAAATCGCTTCAGATAAAAGGTAAAAAAGGGCCAATAAACTTAGATGTTGCCGGCATTGGTTCAATTAAAACCAAACGCTCTGCAGGAAACAATATCCTTATTGGTTCTGCAATTGGGACAGTTGCGTTGTCAACTCTGGTAGGATCCCAATCCGAGGGATTTCTCTTTAATACTGCTGAAGGATTTGCAGCTGGGGCAATTGTAGGGTTACCCCTGGGTGCTGCTGCAGGTGGACTCACCACTATTTTTAAAAATTCAAAATCGTATGCAATCGATGGCGATTTATTAAAATGGAAAGTGTTTCAGGAAACGATTACAAAATGATATATTTTGAAAGAAAAATTGAAAGATCTAAACTCAATGCAATCGATAATTAAGAACTTTTCCAATGTTTTGGAACTTTGGAAAAGTTAATTTAAAAACAAAAAAAGCCACTCGTTAAAGTGGCTTTTCTTATGCGTTTTGTTCTTTATTTTATTCTTAACGACGAGGTGGAAATAAAATATCTAAAATATCTACCGATACAGTTCCCGGACGACGACGCTCCTCTTCTTTCCAGTTATAATCGGCATCATATGCCCGATCCCCGTGTAAAATAAAAGCTCCCGGTTCCAATTTCGTCCTGTAAACATTACTGCAACTTGTTGCGGCTGGCTGATGTCCCGGCGGACGATTAGGATACCAAATTTTACAACTTCCCGGAGGTGGATAATGGCCTTTAGGAACAGCTTTTAATTTTCTAGGGGAAACAGTTCCGGTGCGGGGAAGAACAACGTATCCCACAATATCGCCCTTTTTACCTTTTTGCTTGCGATCTACCTTTTGGTAATCCTTGGTTTTGTTGTGATCCCCTTTTTTATACTCCTTATTTTTATGTTCCTTCTTATTCTTGTTATTATTTTGAGCAAGAACATCAGAGGTGTTAATAAAGAGAAGGCTACCCATCAGCATCAACGTCATTATACTTTTTTGTATCATAGAATGGAAATTTAGATTTAATATGCTGCACGCGTTCCTGCACGAGGTCACTCTCGACGCGTACCTGATCGAGCGGACCGAGGTGACGAACGGGCAGTACGCCGAGTGCGTCGC
>JAWOHC010000388.1:0-6357 GCA_046496275.1 Gillisia sp. | reverse complement strand
AATAGGTGAAGGCCTGGAAGATCTTCAGGTGTTTAATAAATATGAATTCGTAGATTCCTTTTTCAAAAAATAATCCTCAAAAATTTAAATTAATCAGTTTATATCTTATGCAAAAAGTAGTTTCGTTGTTACTTTTTTTCCTTCTCTTTATTGGATGTAAGGAAAATTCCGCAGAAAAAAATAGCACTCAGGATCAAACCGATTCTTCAGAATTGAAATTTAAAGTGCTGGATTCTCAAATTATTAAAAAGGATGTCTTGTGGGCTCCTTTTAAAATGGAGCTGGAGTCATTTTCAGAAGATCGCTATTCCATGTTGAAGCCAATGATCATGGATAAAACTATTCCGGACCTTCAAAATTCTATAAAAATCGGAGATTTTACCTATGAAGAGCTGGTGAAGTTTTATTTATACCGGATCAGGAAATTCGACCGGAATAATGAAAAAAGCCTGAATTCAGTAATTTCCATAAATCCCGATATTCTCGAACAAGCCAGGGAAAAAGATATTGCTTTTCAAAAAGGAGAACGAAAACATTCCATTTTCGGCATTCCTGTACTTCTAAAAGATAATATTAATACAGAAGGCCTTCCTACTACTGCGGGTTCTGTAGCACTTCAAGATAATTTAACCGATGATGCTTTTGTTGTTGAGCGTTTAAAGGAAAACGGTGCCCTTATTCTTGGAAAAGCCAATTTAAGCGAATGGGCTTATTTCTTTTGCACAGACTGCCCAAGTGGCTATTCTGCCATTGGTGGTCAAACCTTAAATCCTTACGGAAGAAAAATACTTGATACAGGTGGTTCCAGTTCCGGAAGCGCGGTAGCCGTAGCAGCTAATTTTGTAACGGCTGCAATTGGTTCAGAAACCTCTGGATCTATTTTATCTCCTTCCAGTCAAAATTCCCTGGTTGGTTTAAAACCGACTATTGGGGTTTTAAGCAGGGGCGGAATAATTCCAATATCAAGTACCCTGGATACTCCGGGCCCAATCACAAAATCTGTTATTGATAATGCTATTTTATTTTCTGCCATGACAGGAAAGGATTTAGAGGATCCGGCTTCGGTAAAAAATAAAAATTTAACAAATGATTTCTATTCTAACCTATCGGCAAGCGAAACCTTAAAAGGAAAAAGATTTGGGGCATTGAAAACCCTGATGGAGGATTCTCTTTATGTTGCAGCTCTAAATGACCTTAGAAAGGCCGGAGCAGAAATCATTGAATTTGAACCGGAAGATGTCAACCTTCCCAATTTCCGTCGTTTATTGAATCTGGATATGAGAAATGATCTCCCGGAATATTTCAAAAAATATGGTGGTGATGTTGCTGTAAAATCTGTTCAGGATGTGGTAAATTTCAATAAAGAAGATTCAACAATACGTGCTCCTTATGGCCAGGGATTGTTTGACGGGATTTTAAAAGATTCGGCAACCAGTGAAGAGTTTGCTGCCATAAAAGATACTTTAAGCAGAAATGGAAAACGCTTTTTCGACGTGCCTATGAAGGCGCATAATCTGGATGCAATACTATCCATCAATAATTACCATGCCGGGTTTGCTGCCGTAGCCCTGTACCCTGCAATGACCGTTCCTATGGGATATGCAGATAAGAACGCGCCAAAAGGTTTGACTTTTATCACCAAACCCTATCAGGAAGATGCGCTTTACAAATTTGCGTATGCGTATGAGCAGGTTTCAAAAAAACGGGTTTCCCCTGAAAATTATAACGATTAGGAATGCCAAAAAGAAATTTAAAGGGACTTATAAGCAAAATCATCCTGTTCTACAGCTTTTTTTATGTGATAATGAAGATTATCGCGATCTTGTTTCAAGACGCCTGGGCACTCCCTAATTTAATTATAGCACTTCCGTTTGCTGTTTTTGCCGCAATTGGATGGGTAATGTTAAAACGCGAAGAATATTCCTGGATCTATGTAATCGCCGGGGTTGTAATTATTAGCGTTGTACGCTATTATGAGATGGAATGGGTTGTGGATTTGCATCGATATTTCAATCCCATAAGCGAATTTGATTCCCCAAAGGTTACATCAAATTTACAGATGGTATTCCCTCTTATTTACTTTTTGAAATTCCCGTCAAGCAATTGACCGTTATATTTTTAGCCCCTGAGTGTTTATGAAATTGAAGAAAAATTATCCCGAAGAGGTTTACCTTAACGGAAAATGGCTTAAGCACGACCAGGCCTTTGTATCGGTTTTTGACCGTGGATTTATGTTTGGGGACGGAATTTATGAAGTAACGCCTTTTTATAATGGAATCCCTTTTAAGCTGAAGGAGCACCTTGAAAGATTGCAATATTGCCTGCAAGAGGTTCAAATAGAATTTGATGTAGCTTCCCTGGAAAAGCTAATGATGGAAGCGGTTTCCCGGGCCGGATTATCTAAAAGCGATGCGGCTGTTTATATTCAAATCTCGCGTGGAACTGCACCCAGGACTCATTTTTTTCCTGAAAACCCTACTCCGGCTATCTTGCTTTATTCCTTTCCCGTTAATCTGGAAAGCTTTGAAAACAGGCAGTGGAAAGTTTTGGTTTCTGACGATAAACGCTGGCACCGGTGCGATATAAAATCTACAGCGCTTTTGGCAAATATCATGGCAAATGAAGAGGCGGTTTCTTTAGATTTTGAAGAGAATCTCCTGGTTCGTAAAGGCTACTTTACCGAAGCTAGCCACTCAAGTGCTTTTTTTGTAAAATATAAAACAATTTATACCCACCCTGAAGGGCCGCATATTCTCTCCGGAATTACCCGACAGCAAATAATATTGCTCTGTAAAGACTTAGGAATTAAAGTAAAAGAAAAAGCGGTACATCTGGACGAGCTTGTGGAAGTGGATGAAATATTCCTCACCGGTACAACAACCCAGGTGGTAAGGGTAGAATCGCTTCATTCAAGGGAAAAGGAACTTTTTCGTGCTAAAAAAAATAATGTCACTACGCTACTGCAAAATGAATTTATCAAGTTAACCCGGGCTTAAGTTTTTAAAATTCTTGTTGCTTGGCTCTTGAATCTCCACTTTCTAATTTTTTTAGTCTTTTTTCTTTATTCTATTTTCTATTTTCTTGTCTTGGTTCTCTATCGGACAGAATTAATTCTATATCAAACAAGCTTAAGTTGTTAGATAAGGTAATTCTAATTTTAGATCGTATCTTTGCACCCGCTTTTAAAGAGAGATTTCAAAAATCGCTCCCGTAACTTTCAGATTTAAAGAACCTAACGAGGTTTATTAACCTGTAAGTGCTGTTTTAGAGCAATTTAATAGAATGTATTTATGAGGACGAAGTCATTAAAGAAGAACAAGATCAATGTAGTAACCTTGGGTTGCAGCAAGAATGTCTATGACAGCGAAGTGTTAATGGGACAATTGAAGGCTAATAACAAGGATGTTGTTCATGAGGAAGAAGGGAATATCGTGGTAATAAATACCTGCGGATTTATAGACAATGCTAAGGAAGAATCTATAAATACCATTCTGGAATTCGTTGAAAAGAAACAAAGGGGAGAAGTGGATCAGGTTTTTGTGACTGGTTGTTTAAGCGAGCGTTATAAGCCGGATCTCATCAAGGAAATCCCGGATGTAGATCAATATTTTGGTACTACCGAACTTCCTGCTTTATTAAAAGCACTGGAAGCCGATTATAAACATGAGTTGCTTGGAGAAAGGATCACCACCACTCCAAAGAATTACGCATATCTTAAAATAGCCGAAGGCTGTGACAGGCCTTGTTCTTTTTGTGCTATTCCTTTAATGCGCGGAAAACATAGATCTACCCCCATTGAAAAACTGGTAGTGGAAGCCAAAAACCTTGCAAAGAACGGGGTTAAGGAATTAATCCTTATCGCGCAGGATTTAACCTACTATGGGTTGGATATCTATAAAAAAAGAAACCTGGCAGAATTGCTTGAAAACCTTGTAAAGGTGGAAGGAATTGAATGGATCAGGCTGCATTATGCATTCCCAACAGGTTTCCCTATGGATGTGCTTGATGTGATGAAACGCGAACCAAAAATTTGTAATTATCTCGATATTCCGTTACAGCATATCAATACAGAATTATTGAAATCTATGCGTCGCGGTACCACTCATGAAAAAACTACGAACCTGCTGAAGGATTTCAGAAAAATGGTTCCTGAAATGACCATTAGAACTACACTTATCGTTGGATATCCGGGCGAAACCGAAGCACATTTTCAGGAATTGAAGGATTGGGTCAGGGAAATGCGTTTTGAGCGATTGGGCTGTTTTACCTATTCTCACGAAGAAAACACACACGCCTATAAATTGGAAGATGATGTTCCCCAGGAAATAAAGCAGGAACGCGCCAATCAAATCATGGAGTTACAGTCGCAGATCTCATGGGAACTGAATCAGCAAAAAATAGGAGAGACTTTCAAAGTCGTTATAGACCGGAAAGAAGGGAATTACTTTGTTGGACGTACTGAATTTGATTCTCCCGATGTTGATAATGAGGTGCTCATCGACGCTACAACTACCTACCTTAAAACCGGCGAATTTTACGAGGTGAAGATCACCGAAGCAGCCGATTTCGATTTGTACGGGGAAGCTTTAAATGTAACTACCGAAAAACCTGTGAGAAAAGAAATCAAGGTTAAATCGTTCTAAAGATTATTTTATACGGGCTAGAATAAGGACGATCGATACTTTTACCACAAAGGCCACAAAGGTTCCACAAATGCCACAAAGTTTAGGCATTCCAGGGATTCTTTTTGTCAGGTATTTTTTATAATTTCCAATTCAATGATTATCCATTTGCTTTAATTTAAATCCTCATTTTTTCTTTGTGTCCTCCGTGTTTTTTTTCTTTGTGTGCTTAGTGGTGAAAAAGACATGAAGTAAAAACGGGAATTCTTAAATGAGCTCTAAACATAACCTTATTAAAGATTTAAACATCCTTTTTTCCTGGTTCTTGCAGTTACGCCGAAGGCTAAACGATCTTGACTCTTTACCGGACATTACTGATTATGCAACCGTAATTTCAGGTGTCAGGTAAACTTCCTGTACACTTCTTAAAATTTCTATGCCTTCTTTCAATGGTCGTTGAAAGGCTTTTCTCCCCATGATAAGTCCGCTTCCGCCGGCTCTTTTGTTGATAATTGCAGTTCGTAGCGCTTCTTTAACATCAGATTCCCCTTTGGAACCGCCACCTGAATTGATCAATCCGATTTTTCCCATATAACAATTGGCAACCTGCAATCTGCAAAGGTCTATAGGATGCTCTGTGGTAAGACTTTCGTACATCTCATCATTAAATTTTCCGAAGTTGATGTTTTTGAATCCGAAATTGGTTTCCGGTAATTTCTGCTTTATGATATCGGCCTTTATGGTAACTCCCAAATGGTTTGCCTGGCCTGTAAGATCTGCAGCGCTGTGATAATCTTCGTTTTCAATTTTGAAGGCGTTGTTTCGGGTATAGCACCATAAAATAGTAGCCAATCCCAGTTGGTGGGCTTCCTCGAAGGCCAACGCGATTTCCTGGATTTGCCGGTTGCTTTCTTCAGATCCAAAATAGATCGTAGCTCCAATGGCAGTAGCACCCAGATTCCAGGCTTCTTTGACGCTCCCATAAGGAATTTGATCATATTTATTTGGATAGGTTAGCAACTCGTTATGGTTGATCTTAACCACAAATGGGATTTTATGAGCGTAGCGCCGGGCGTGTAAGCCCAAAGCTCCAAAAGTGGTGGCAACCCCGTTACAACCAGCTTCAATTGCAAGTTTTATGATGTTTTCCGGATCGAAATAATCCTGGTTTTTATAAAACGAAAAGGCCGCCGAATGTTCTATTCCCTGATCTATTGGCAGGATGTTTAAATATCCCGTTCCCCCCAGATTTCCATGATTGTATAAACTGGCAAGACTTTTCAATACCTGCGGATTCCTGTCACTGTCTATGAAAGTATCAACACTTTCAGGGCCCGGTATTTTAAGTCGTTTCTTCGGAATTTTTTTACTTACGTGGTCCAGGTAATAGGAGGCTTCCTCCCCAAGTTTTTCACGAATTTCATCTATAGTTTTCATATTTCAGGTTTTGGATTTCTAAAAATCAACATGGGATAAAGTGTTTGCGGGGAAACTGAATTTAAAGATTTTAATCCTTAGTTTTCCATTCTGAATTATAAAGTATTTATAAAAGTTATTAAAATAATAAATAATACCTACCGAAAGAATGGAAGAGAAATCTCACAGGTTTTAAAAACCTGGGTGGTTTGAAAGTAGTTTAGGGATATCTAAGAAAGATTCCCTCCTCAATGGGAGTCCATAAACAAGCTTTTAAGCCTGAATGTTTTAAAGCCTCATTAACCCAGGTATTGCAGGT
>JAWOHC010000288.1:0-6145 GCA_046496275.1 Gillisia sp. | reverse complement strand
GTTCGAACTTGGCGTCAGCGATCAACCCCGCCCTGCCCTGCCCTGCCGCGGACAGCCGGCCCCGAGCCCCATGCGGAGGTATCCGCAACGACGTGCCGCAGCCCTGGCCGCAGCACCTCGTGCATTTTACGGTATCTATAATTCCAGTCCCGGGGAATGGAAGACCAACATTCAGGTGTATGATTCCATTCGTCCAGAATTTAGGGCAGTAGCCAGTACTTCTTCAGATTTTTTCATGATGAGTATTGGAAATCCTGCTTTATTATTTAAAACCGGGGATACGGGTTCTATGGAATTGGTGTATAAAGAGGAACATGAAAACGTGTTTTATGATGCTATGACTTTCTGGAATGATAAGGAGGGAATCGCAATGGGAGATGCTACCAACGGCTGTTTATCCATAATACTTACCAGAGATGGCGGGAAAAACTGGAACAAGATCCCTTGTGATTTGCTTCCTGCGGTTATTGAAGGAGAAGCGGCTTTCGCGGCCAGCAATTCTAATATTGCGGTTCAGGGAAATCATACCTGGATTCTTTCCGGCGGAATGAAATCCCGGGTTTTCTATTCGCCGGATAAAGGAATTACCTGGGAGGTCTTTGAAACTCCATTAGTTCAGGGAACATCAACTTCAGGAGGCTATAGCATTGATTTTTATGATGAAGCCAACGGAATTATAATAGGAGGGGATTATACTGCACCAGAACTAAACAAAGCCAATAAGGCAATTACCACAGATGGCGGTAAAACCTGGCAATTGGTTGCAGATGGAAAAGATCCGGGATATAAAAGCAGTGTACGCTATGTGCCGGGAGGGAAAGCCAATGAAATTGTATCTGTTGGATTTACCGGGATTTCTTATTCCAACAATAAAGGAGCAACCTGGCAACAACTGTCTGCTGAAAGCTTTTTCACCATTCGCTTTTTAAATGACTCCACAGCCTATGCTGCCGGTAAAAACAGAATAGCTATCCTTGAATTTAAATAAATAAGAGAGAAAGGAGTTGGTTGGAAATAAAGAATCTCAGAATAGCTAAAAAAAGAATTCCGGATGAGTTTCATCCGGAATTCACAACAACTAACCAAAAAACTAAACAAAAACTCTTCTACTGGTTTTTTTCTGCGGCCTTTCTGGCCCTATACTCACGTATCAGTTTTTTATGAAAATCTGATTCAATTTTATGCAGTTTTATTATTTCCTTGGCAGAAAAGAACTGTTTTAAATCGGAAAATAATTCTTTTTTAAATTCATACTCTTCTCTTTCTACAGTTAAATATTCTTTCAGCATTTCTTCGGCTTGAGCTTCAGAAATGTTGTCAATATTATCCAGGTCCATATCTATTTCTTCACGGCGGTGAAGGTCCATTTTCTGGCATTCGTACGCATTGTAAATAGGCCAGAACTTTTGCGCGGTTTGAGCATTCATGTTGAGTTCCTGAGTAAAATAGGCAATCTTCATAGTTTTTATTCGCTCCCTGTGGTCTTCTTTGCTGGTCTTTTGAGCGTTCGCGCTTAAGGCAACAAAAAGAAAACTTAAAAGTAAAATTATATTTTTCATTTTTATTTCTATTATTGTTATGTGGTCCTATTAAACATCCGTAAAATCGTTTCCTCGAAAGGCAATTTTTCTAATGAATATCTCCTTAATAGTCCTTATTTATATAAATTGTTCCATTGTAGTTTAAGTAGTATTTCCAATTTCGTGCCAGTTACTCCAGGATAATGAATGAATCATCCATATTTTCATTTAAATATTCGAAAACTGCATCATCACTTAAGTTTGATTTAGTTGAATAATCAAAAACATATTCTTCATCATAAATGATTGAGGAAATTTCACTGTAATTGAAGTCTATGGTCCCGGAGTCCATATATGCTTCAATTGCAGACAATTCAATAGATTCAAATGAATATTCCTGAACTGGACTGAAAAGTAAGGTTGAAATCAACCCAACGAATATAGCGGCAACTGCAGCATAATAATAGAATTTTCTTTCCCTGTAAATAGGAATAACTTTTACTTTTGATTTAGAATTTCCTAAACGCGCAAAGATCTTACTGTCTAAGGTTTCAAAATAATCGGATGGAACTTTATAGCCGGGATCCTTTTCAATGGTTTTCAATAGTTCCGGTTCCAGGAATAAAGAATCCAGCATATTCGATTCAAAATCCTCGAAATAATTTTCGGGGACTTTAAAGCCTGATTTTGGATTGTATGTAAACTTATTCTTTTCCATTTGCTACTTTGACTTATTTTTTTTAGAATGGTTTAATCCTTCTTTAAAAATTCTTCAATTTTTTTTGCGGCTATGTGGTAAGATGCTTTTAAAGCTCCTTCACTGGTTTCCAGTATCTCTGCCATCTCACGGTATTTTAATTCCTCGAAGTATTTCATATTAAAAACCTGCTGTTGTTTTTGCGGGAGTGTTGCAATTGCCCGTTGCAGTTTTAACTGAATTGCACTTCCTTCAAAATATACGTCACTTTCTAAATTATCGATAAGATGGCTTTGCAACTCTATGGAATCAATTTGTAATCTTTTAGCTTTGAGATTGAGGAACGTTATGGTTTCATTGGTGGCGATGCGGTACATCCAGGAGTAAAGCTGGCTTTCTCCTTTAAATTTTTCAATATTCCGGTAGATTTTTATAAAGGTGTTCTGTAATATATCATCAGTGTCCTCATGATCCTTGGCCATATTTCGTACATGCCAATACAATCGCTCCTTGTAGCAGGAAAGAAGCTCTTTAAAGGCCTCGTTTCTGGTCGTGGGGTCTTTTAAATTCTCAAGCAATAAGGAATCCTCCTTTTTCAATGATATGGTTTAAAATTAAGTTGTTAAAGTTATTGAAAAGTTTAATGCAACTTCAAAAAATAGCATTCAATTTTGTAGGAATTTTGTAGGAATTAACGTTTTAAAACAAGATGAAATACATAAAAACAGGATAAAAAGCATTTTTATTTTGGTAAAACCAATTTTAATATTATATTTGAGTATCAGATTAATGATTTGATCTTTTTTTGCCCCAAGTAATTAAAATTGAATCGGCTATTTTTTCATCGCCCCACGGTGAAAAATGTTTTGAAAATGGATGGACCTACTTCATCCATTTTTTTTGTTACATAAAAAAACCTCCCAGCTCTTTTTGAACTGGGAGGTTTTTATGTTGCATAGGTTTTATCCATCTGATGAATTTCATCATTTTGGACCTCACCTTCTTTTATAAATCTGGAGAGAATTTTCCTTGGTTATTGATTCAAAGCTTTTAATCAAAAGATTGCATTTCAACCAGCTTTCTATAAGTTCCATTATGTGTAATTAGAGCATCATGTTTTCCCTGCTCAACAATTTCTCCCTTATGCATTACCAGTATCATATCTGCATTTTGAATAGTAGAGAGCCGGTGCGCAATTACAATGGAAGTCCTGTTCTTCATCATATTTTCCAAAGCCTTTTGCACCAGTTTTTCGCTTTCAGTATCCAGTGCTGATGTTGCCTCATCCAGTATCATGATCGGTGGATTTTTAAGCACGGCCCGGGCTATAGAAAGTCGCTGTTTCTGGCCACCGCTTAGTTTGTTTCCACTATCTCCAATATTGGTTTCCATTCCGTTGGGAAGATCTTTCACAAATTCCCACGCATTCGCAATTTTTAAAGCAGCTATAACTTCTTCATTCGTGGCAGTTGCTTTTCCCAGGGAAACATTGTTTTTAATCGTATCGTTAAACAAAATAGAATCCTGAGTGACCAATCCCATCAAACTACGAAGCGAATGTTTTGTGATTTGCCTAATATCTGTTCCATCTATTTTAATGGTTCCTTCATTTACGTCATAAAACCTGGTAACCAAATTCGCAATAGTAGACTTTCCGCTTCCGGATTGGCCAACCAGGGCAACAGTACTCCCTTTAGGAACCTTAAGGCTAAAGTTTTTCAGTACCAGTTCATCTTCATATTTAAAGCTGATATTCTCTATTGATACTTCCTTCTCAAAGTCTTTAATTATAATAGCATTTTTAGCATCTGTGAGGTTCGAAGGGGTTTCTAAAACGTCCATGATTCGCTCTGCTGCAGCGTTTCCTCTTTTAACGCTATATGTTGCTTTTGAGATTTGTTTTGCTGGGGTAAGTATATTATAAGCCAGTCCCAAAAATGCAATAAAAGCAGCTGCATTTAAAGTTCCTTCTATAAGTACCATATTTCCTCCAAACCATAAAATAATAACAATTACAAAAATCCCAAGGAATTCACTGGCAGGAGAGGCAAGATTTTGCCGGTTGATAAGACTATTAAGTATGGTATTTAGCCTATTTGTTGAAGACTGGAATTTTTCCTGAAACTTCCCCTCAGCGTTAAAGCCTTTGATTATTTTTAAACTTGAAAGGGTTTCTTCAACAATGGATAAAAAATGCCCGTTTTCTTCCTGAGCTCTGCTGGATTGGGATTTTAGCTTCTTTCCAATCATAGAGATTATAAAGCCTGAGATTGGTAGAAATACAAATACAAAGATGGTGAGTTTGGCACTTATCATCAACATTGCAATAATGGTAAAAATGATGGTCAATGGCTCACGCACAATAAGCTCCAGAATAGATAGAAACGAGGTTTGAACTTCGTTTACATCTGCAGTAATCCTGGAAATAGTATCTCCTTTTTTCTTTTCAGAAAAATAAGAGATCGGTAATTCAAGGATCTTTTTGTAAACCGCATCGCGCACATCCCGCAGAACACCATTCCGAAGAAAAGTGATGAAAAAGGCAGCCAGATACCCGAAGAGGTTTTTCAGAAAAAACAATAAAACTATAATTCCGCAAATAAAGACAAGGGCAGAGACTTCATCTTCAGCTACCCGTTGACTAATATTATAATTAAAATAATCTATCGTAAAGTCTTTTATGCCGGTAATGCCTTCCCACTCGGGTTTTAAAGCTACACGTTTACTTTTATCGAATAATATATCTATTACAGGAATAAGTGCGATAAAAGATAAGGTGCTAAACAGGGCATAAAATATATTGCAAATGATATTGAGTACAGCAAAACGCTTGTAAGGCCTTGCATACTGAAGGATTTTTCTGAAATATGTCATTTGATTTTAATTAATCCAGGTGTAGATCAGATTTTATATTTACTATTTTTTCCTTCAATTGCTGGCTGGTTTCTTCAAATTCTTCAATGGAGTTTAAATCACTGTTTACACTGATGTAGAATTTGATCTTAGGCTCTGTACCACTGGGTCGTGCTGCGATTTTAGTACCCTCTTCCGTATAATAGATCAACACATTGGATTTTGGAATATCCAGGCTGTATTTGGTATGATCCTGAAGATTTTTTGATTCAGAAGATTGATAATCCTCTATTAATACAATTTTCTCCCCGTTGATTTCAGAAAGCGGATTTTCTCTTAAATCCACCATCATTTGTTTTATCTGTGATTCCCCGTCCATTCCCTTTTTTACCAATGAAATAAGTTCTTCCCGGTACAATCCAAATTCGGTATAAAGTTCAAGAAGCTTTTCATAAAAGGAACTTCCGTTGGCTTTCATTTGGGCCGCAATTTCGCAGGCAAGTAGGGTAGCGGTGGCTGCATCTTTATCCCTAACAAAATCGCCTACCATATATCCAAAACTTTCTTCACCACCGCCAACAAAATCCAGTTCCGGGTGGTCTTTTATCAGTTTTGCGATCCATTTAAAACCGGTAAGAACCTCGTGGTATTGAGCCCCATAACTTTCGGTGATATTTTTAAGCATAGGAGTGGAAACAATTGTGGAGGCCACAAAGGAGTTTTTATTCAATTTTCCTTCTTTTTTCCATTGCTCCAGCAAAAACCAGGTCATCACCACCATGGTCTGGTTTCCATTGAGAAGTATCAGGTTATTGTTTAAGTCTCTCACGGCAACCCCAAGGCGATCGCCATCGGGATCGGTTCCAATAACGATATCTGCATCTTTTTCTTCAGCAAGTTCCATCGCCATTTTCAGGGCTTCAGGTTCTTCAGGATTGGGTGATTTTACCGTAGGAAAATTTCCATCCGGTTCATCCTGCTCTTTCACGGTAAAAACATTGCGGTAACCTGCTTTTGCAAGAACTTGGGGATTTACGGTGGAGGAAGTTCCATGAAGGGAAGTGAAAACGATCTT
>JAWOHC010000299.1:0-2501 GCA_046496275.1 Gillisia sp. | reverse complement strand
TAAAGAAATCTTCTTTAGGGCTTACAGTGGTATCCATAAAAGCAAGATTGATCCCCCGGGCTTCCTCATTCTGCATTTTTTTGTCTTCGCTTTTGCAGCCTGTGGCAACAAATGCAGCAAGAACGGGCATTAACATAATACTGGTTATTTTTCGCATAGAATTATTTAATTTATTATTTAAGGTTTTTATCCCTCATTTCATCGAGGGTTGAATATTTAGAGGCCTGATTTTGATGCCTTCGGAAATTTCCGCAAAGATAGTTATTTAAGATTTCATTAGATAAATTACTAAAAATTAACAAATTATGATCATTAATTATGCTGTTGTTTTTTTCGGAATCAGTCTCTTTTTCTATTTGTCTTGTCTCCTGGTTCTTGTCTCTTGAATCTTAGCTTCACCAACTTTATTTCTCTATTTTCTTGACTTGTTAATACTGTTTCTGAAGCTTAAGAATCAAAAGGCTGTCGGTTTGTTTTTTGATCGTGGTGACCTCTGAAACATTCTCATTTGGGATGGCGATAGAAAGCACATAATGTTTGATTTTCCATTCTCCGTTCACTTTTTCCAGCACTCCGGATCCACGGCAAATTCCCATTTGTGTATCCAGCAGTTCATCAAACCAAGCTGTTTTTCCATTTTCTGATGAGTAAATGTTTCTTTCCAGGGTTGTGAAATTCCAGGCTTTTCCCTTGTCGAAATAGGGTTTTGAAAATTCCCTGAATGCGGTATTTTGCCAGTTTTCGGTAGCATCTGTTCCTATAAAAACTCCGTCATCTGACATCAATGCAAAGTAGTCCTCAAAATTTGCATTGGCCGCAGCAGCGTGCCAATTCTCCAATAAGGCATTTATGCTTTCTTCTGAAATTTCTTCAGATTCTTTTTCTTCTGAAGTTGCTATGGTTGTGGTTTTGGAAGAAAATGTGCAGGCGGATAAGGATACAAGTAAAAGAAGGAGTATAGTTTTTTTCATTATGTGGTATTGAAGTGATTTTAAAATCTTGAAAAAGAGTGTTTCAGAAACGAGTAGCCTTAACCAGGATCCTACCTTTCAGGAACAGGTGGTTTTGGGGTTTCATTTTTATCCCTTTCCTGTTCCGCCTCAAATTCATCCAGTTCCTTTTCAAACTGTTCCAGGGTTTTAAGGAATAGTTCGTTGAGTTGTATTTTAAAATTATTGAATTCTGTTGGAATTTCGGCTGCAATAGTTGCGATTTCCAGTGGATCTGGATTCCTCTTTTTGGAGCGTTGTTCCAGTATCTTAGCTCTGGTGTATATTACTGCGAGTCGTGCTTCTGTAGCATTGGATTTTAAGGTATCCGGAAGGGTTTCCCTTAAGGAACGCATAATTTCGGCAATAGGACGGGCATTGGAAACCACATCATTAACCGTGTACGACCGAAAATTTTCAATTTCGATTTGTGCTGTGAGATATGCAATCCATTCCGAAGTTATGGCACTGGTTTCTGGAAGAAGGAGAACTTCCTGGTTTGGAACTTGCAGTTTTTGACTAAAAGCAATGGAGTCTTCCACTTTTTTTTCGGTATTCTCTTCCACTTTTTGTTTCTCTTCACAACCCAATAAAAACAAGGATAGCAGTATTAAAAAAAAATTCTTCATATTCACATCTTGAAGAACAAAGTTAAGGAAAAACATATCCAAAAAAAGCAGAATGAAATGTAGCGTGTAAAGCTTCTTATTTTATGCTGAATCTTCGATGTTCTTTTACGAAATCGATATATTTGCACGACAAAATTGAGATGATGAATTCAAGAAAAATATTGATAATTGGCGCTTCCGGACAAATTGGAAGCGAGCTTACGCTTAAACTAAGAGCGCTTTATGGTAATAGCACGGTTATAGCCAGTGACATTAAAGAGGGTGATGAAGACTTGATGAATTCTGGTCCTTTTGAAATTATAGATGCTACTGATAAGGAATTGATTGAGGAAATGGTGGAAAAATACCAGATCACAGATGTTTACCTGATGGCCGCTATGTTAAGTGCTACGGCAGAGAAAATTCCGATGAAGGCCTGGGAACTGAATATGAATTCGCTTTTTATTATTCTGAATATGGCCAAGGATAAAAAGATAAGCAGAGTGTTCTGGCCTTCCAGTATTGCTGTTTTTGGTCCTAGTACCCCAAAGGAAAATACGCCACAAATAACAATTATGGAGCCCACAACGGTTTACGGAATTTCCAAGCAAACCGGGGAGCGCTGGTGTGAATATTTTTTCAATAAATATGATGTGGATGTACGCAGTTTGAGATATCCCGGGATTATAAGCTATAAAACCCTTCCGGGTGGTGGAACTACAGATTATGCCATCGAAATTTTCCACGAAGCCTTAAAAAAAGGATCCTATACTTCATTTTTAGATGAAAACACTTCACTTCCCATGATGTTTATGGACGATGCTATTAAAGCAACCGTGGATATCATGGAGGCTCCTGCAAAGGATGTGAAAGTGAGGTCTTCCTATAATTTGGCTGCAATGAG
>JAWOHC010000259.1:0-3191 GCA_046496275.1 Gillisia sp. | reverse complement strand
ATATCATCGGTGGATATTCCGGTTGCAATTGTTATTGGTGGGCTCCAACTTTGATATGGACTGTCGCTCCAGGTTACGTAAATATCTGTATTCCCGTCATAAGCCATCCACATTCTCCCATTCCCGTCTATGTCGATATTGGCAATTTCAACATTCGAAAGAAGGTTTATGGTCACTGTTGATGTCCTTTGCTGCCAAAGTTGATAAGTTCCCAGAGCCAAAGAGTATTCGACGGATACCAATTCGGAGGTAATTCCCTGAAAAAGTAGAATGTGTACAACATTACCTACAACCTTAGTGTCTGCCTTTGAAGTATTTTTAGATGAAAGCATCAGGATATTTGTCCAAGTTGTTCCGTCCAGCCGCCAGAGGAAAGTACCAGAAGAATTCGCCAAAACCGACCAATGTTGCCCCGCATATGTCCAAACTTTGGCCTGTGGTTTCTCCCCGGTATTAGTAGAAATAGAAACAGGGTTTAAACTTGTTACGGAAGTAAATCCTGACTGAGCCTCCATTTTGAAAAAGATAAACAGAACACAGGTAATAAAAAAGTAATATTTTTTCACGTAGCTCTTTTTTTAAATTCCAATGGGTTACAATTAATCCGGAAGAAAATATTAGATAGGTTTATATTTATCTAATTTTAAACTAACAAGATCAATTTTACTTTTTGATCAATTATTATATAATTATTTCAGCCAAAAATCCCTTAAACAAATAGGTGATTTGAAACCTTGTATTTATACTTTGTAATTTGATTGATTAATGTTTAAAAAAAATACCTCCTCCAAAACAAGGAATGATAAATTTTCTTTTAAACATTTTCTGGGAATCCCAAAAAGAACTGTGAGGTTTTGGGCGAAATGTGGGAGGATTGATTAAAGATAGAGGGGAATTTTAATCTTATATTAAATTACATCAAAAGAACGGGGGTCAAAAATGTTTTCGATGAAATTCAAAAAATATCTGATAAACAGTTTTTTAAGAAATTAAAAACTAGGCAATTAGGCAGTTTTTATATCCAAAAGGTTTTTTATTACCACATCTTTTGAAAGAATTTTCCTATAAATATCAACATTGATTACTTCCCAATTCCCGAACCTATCTTTTAACCAGCTCAATTTTAAATCCCGGTTTCAGACCATATTCCTGATCCTAACTTAACTGTGCAACCAAAGACTAATTACAAAATGCATTAGTTTGTATTTTATCCAGGGAAAAATCAAGGTTAAAAACTCCGGATATTGAGAACCCTGAAGTATATTCGAAAAAGAATTTTTCAAAAAAAATCCATTATTTAAGGAAATATTTAGAACAGCAAACCACAAAATACCTAGCTTCAATTATAATTTTACTAAATACAGCATTTCTATGAAAAACCTCCGCCTGAGCATTATTTTTTTGATCCTTTTACTTCAATCCTGTATAAAAGGAGATGATGTTAATGAGTGTTCCGGAATATGTACCGAAGAATTCAGGGCTATTGCCATAACAATAAAAGATTCGGAAGGCAATCCTGTTGGTTTGGATTCTTTCAGGGTTATCAATACAGCAAATGGCAATGAACTAAACTTCAGAATAAATGATTCAGAATTTCAATATCTCAGAGAGATTGGAACCTATCCAATCTTTACCGATTTGTTTTCCGGAGAATTCCGGCAGCGGGAAATAACTATAAATTTTAAAGGATTTATAGATGAAGCAGAAGTTGTAAGTTCAAATTACGAGGTAGGTGCCGATTGCTGCCACGTATATTACATCAGGGGAGAATTGGAATTACAAATCGAGCTCTGAAATTGGCTTATTTATAAGGATTTTTAATCGTGTATATTCAATCCAGGTTAGGTAGTTCAAAATCACCCAAAACACTTTTCTCCTTCATCAGTTCTTCGATCTCATCCGATTTTCGAGGAGCTTCCCCAGATAAGTTTACCGGTCCGTTTTTGGTGATGAGAATATCGTCTTCTATCCTTACGGCAATTCCATGCCATTTTGGATCACAATCGCTGCCTTCGGGAATATAAATCCCTGGTTCCACGGTAATTACCATATTAGCTTCAAAAGGCCCTCCCAATCCGGGATCGTGCACGTCTAAACCTATATGATGTGAAGTTCCGTGAGGGAAATATTGGCGTGCTTCTGCCTCGGTTTCAACGATCCCCAATTTAACAAGCCCTTGGTTAATAACCTTTCGTGCGGCAGCATCTGGAGAACCAAACTCATTTCCCACAACAGCAGCTGCAATTCCGGCTTCCTGAGCTTCATAAACCAGATCATAAATAGCTTTCTGCTCCGGGGTGAATTTTCCGTTGGCAGGGATGGTACGGGTTACATCTGCTGTGTACCCGTGATATTCGGCACCAAGATCCATCAATACCAGTTCATTTCCTACCTCCAATTTATTGTTCTCGATATAATGAAGCACACAGCCATTGTTACCAGCTCCAACTATCGAGGGATAGCCCTCATACTCGCTACCATATTTTTTATAAATAAATTCATGAATTCCCTGTATTTCGGTTTCCGACATTCCGGGGTGCATAGCTTTCATGATCTCACGTTGTCCCATTGCGGATATACGAACAGCTTTGGTAAGCAGTACCATTTCCTCTTCCGTTTTTATCTGTCGTAAACCTGCCATAAAAGACCTGAGTGTTCTGGTATCGGTTTTTGCCTTTTGTGAAGAAATGGTATTTTTCACGTTGAGTTCATTATTTAAAGGATCATTTTCCCGGACTTCCTCCTCCAGATAGTAACCAACCTGAACTTTAAATGCTTCAATCAAGCTGTAAAGATCTGCCGGATCTCTTTTGTTATCCCGGTAGTCGTCCTCAAAATCCTTGAAAAACACCGTATCAAATCCGGTATAATCAATTCCCGAGTTTAAAAATTCCTTTCTGTTCTGGGCCATTTCAAATCCAAGTTTTGATTTAGCGCCCTCGACACCCAATCTGTAACCGTTCCATTGCTCTGCACTCGCATTTTTTTCCTGAACATATAGGAGTTCATTAAAAGATTTCCCTCCAGCATTGGTCTGTTCTTCTGAAAAAATAACCAAAACCGAATGCGGCTCTTTATAACCTGTTAAATAATAAAAATCGGGATCCTGATGATAGATGTAATCCACGTCATTGGCACGGTTACGTACAGCATTTGCAAAAAATACCGCAATGCTGTTATCCGGCATTTTT
>JAWOHC010000134.1:0-3230 GCA_046496275.1 Gillisia sp. | reverse complement strand
AGCAAATTCCCGAGATTTTTATTGAATTCCTCATACAAAGGAATGGCAATCTCTGGCTTTGCCGCTTTTATATAACCGGGCCTGTTCCCTTTTTTAGTGCTGGCGTGAAGCGTGAACTGACTTATCACTAAAATCGCTCCGTCAATATCCTGCAAGGAAAGGTTCATCACTCCGCTTTCATCATTAAAAATTCGCATTTTCAGGATTTTGTTGCAAAGCCAGTCAATATCTTCCAAAGTATCTGCCTCTTCAATACCCAACAATACCAAAAGCCCGGATTGAATCGCTCCGTTAATAGTCCCTTCTATCTCAACAGAAGCTTCTGATACCCTCTGTAAAACTATTCTCATTGTTCCTCTTCGTAATTATCTATCCTGTATTGCTGCTCGTCCTCTCCCTTGCTGATTTGCAAATAACTTTTATACCTGGACCAGGCGATCTTGCCATCTTCCAACGCATCTTTTACTGCACATTTTGGTTCTTCCAGGTGCAAACAATTATAATATTTGCATTGATCCTTTAATGCAAAAAATTCAGGGAAATAATTGGCCAGTTCTTCCTTTTCCATCTCAACCACTCCAAAGCCCTTTATTCCGGGAGTATCAATTATTCTGGCATCAAAACTCAAATCATACATCTCTGCAAAGGTAGTAGTATGTTGCCCTTGTTTGGATTGCGTACTTATCTTGGAGGTCTTTAGGTCCAGTGTAGGTTCCAGCGCGTTTATCAAGGTAGATTTCCCTGTACCGCTATGGCCGGAGATCATGGAGGTTTTCCCGGTCATCATCTCCTTAACCTTATCTATATTTTTTCCGGTCAAGGCCGAAATCCCCAGGCATTCATACCCAATCTCCCGATAAAGTGCCGCCAGGTATTTTATCTCTGCCAGCTCATCTTCATTATAAACATCAATTTTATTGAACAGCAGCACTGTTTTAATATGATATGCTTCAGCAGTAACCAAAAACCGGTCTATAAAAGTGGTAAAAGTTGGTGGATTATTCAGCGTGACCAGCAAAAATGCCTGGTCTATATTTGATGCGATGATGTGTGTTTGTTTGGACAGGTTAACAGATTTGCGAATGATATAATTATCACGGTCTTCAATTTCCTTTATAACCCCTTTCACATCTTCCAGTCCTTCTTCCAAATCAAATTTCACCCGATCTCCTACCGCCACCGGATTGGTGCTTTTAATACCTTTAAGCCTGAATTTTCCTTTTATCCGGCAGTCGTAAACCTTTCCGTCTTCAGCCTTTACCTGGTACCAGCTCCCTGTAGATTTATAAACGATTCCCTTCATTTAAATTTTTAAAAAGTTAAAAAACTTAATTTATTTAATCTGTATTTTGTCGTAATGCCTTAAAACATTCAACAACTACAAGCAAATTTACATTTAAAAAATTGGTTTTCACTTTTATCGTTAACCGAAAAACCCCGCACCAGTATCTAAATATAGTGCGGGGTTTATTTTTATTTGCCTTTCATATGTTTATAATATTTCTTTAGAGGTCATATGTAACATCCATATATACATTTCCCTGTATGAGAAATTTTATTCTTATGGTTGTTTCATCACCTTTTCCTGGCGATTGATAGATTCCTGGTGAACCGCTTTAAAAAGACGCAGGATAAATTCTTCACTCAATCCAACCTGTTCTCCTTCAAGCACCATTTTTCCAAGGATCTCATTCCATCGTTTGGTTTGTAACACCGCAACATTCTGATCTTTTTTCACCTTTCCTATATCATCTGAAATTTTCATCCTTTTTGATAAAAGTTCGATAAGATGATTATCCGCTACATCTATTTGCGCTCTTAAATTATTCAGCTTGTTCTGAAATTCGGCACTTTCTGAAATTTCTTTTCTGATTTTAAGATCTTTCATAAACTGGATCAAAGTTGCAGGGGTAATTTGCTGTTCTGCATCGCTCCAGGCATTATCGGGATCGTGATGGGTTTCAACCATCAATCCGTCGTAATTTAGATCCAGTGCGGTTTGGCAGAGATCAAAGATAGTATCGCGTCTTCCGGCAATGTGGGATGGATCCAGGATTAAAGGAAGATCTGGAAAACGGTTTTGCAGGTCTATAGGAATTTGCCATTCCGGATTGTTCCTGTATTTTGTTTTTTCGTAGGCTGAAAATCCGCGGTGAATCACACCCAGATTTTTGATATCGGCCGTATAAAGGCGCTCTACTGCCCCTAACCACAGCGAAAGATCCGGGTTCACCGGGTTTTTGACCAAGACTGTTTTATTGGTTCCTTTAAGCGCATCTGCAATTTCCTGGATTATAAATGGAGAAACCGTGGTTCGTGCTCCAATCCACAAAATATCAATATCATTCTCCAAGGCAAGCTCCACGTGATTGGGGTTGGCAACTTCTGTAGTAGTCAACAATCCGGTTTCCTCTTTTGCTGTTTTCAACCATTTCAAACCAAGTGCTCCCACTCCTTCAAAATTCCCAGGTCGGGTTCTTGGTTTCCAAATTCCGGCTCGCAATACGCTTACATCGCTGTCTTTTAACTGTTTTGCGATCTTTACCACTTGTTCTTCGGTTTCAGCACTACAAGGCCCTGCAATTACCAAAGGATGATTCAAATTGAAATCATCTAACCAGGTTCTGAGTTCTTTCTTGTTTTCCATGTTCTTCGATTTAATCTTAGTATTAATTTATTCCGTTTAAAATTGATTTTATATGATTGGTTTTCTCCATTTCCCTATAAACCTCATCAAAATTATTTTCTTCCATCAGGCTCTTGAATTGATTTAGATTGCTGATATATTCGGTTAAGGTTTCGAGTATATTCTCCCTGTTTTGCTGAAAAATGGGAGACCACATAGCTGGAGAACTTTTTGCAAGTCTCACCGTTGAAGCAAATCCGCTTCCCGCCATATCAAATATATCTCGCTCATTCCGTTCCTTTTCCAAAACCGTTTTTCCCAGCATAAAGGAACTTATGTGAGACAAATGCGAAACATAGGCTATATGTTTATCGTGGGATTTTGCATCCATATACCGAATGCGCATTCCCAAATGCCTGAAAATTTCGAGGGCTTTTTCCTGTAGTTTAAAAGCTGTTTTTTCCACCTCACAAATAATCATGGTTTTGTTCCTGTACAATTCTGAAACAGCAGCTTCAGGGCCTGAAAACTCTGTTCCCGAAATAGGATGGGCCGCAAGGAAATTCCGCCTTTTTGGATGTGCTGCAACCGCAGTACATATTTT
>JAWOHC010000104.1:0-7705 GCA_046496275.1 Gillisia sp. | reverse complement strand
ATATCATTCCTAACACCTGCGATGGATGCTGAAAGGTCCGTAACCCCATCCCGAATAAAATCCATGCAACTAATTGCCGTGATGGCAGAAGAGCTTAATGCGGATTTAAATGGGCAAATTGGGCGCTATGACGATTCCTTCAATATAAATTGTACCGGCGATAGTTTTCAAAGTAGGGGAGTGCCTACCGTACTCTTTGAAGCGGGGCATCTTCAAAAGGATTATCAGCGTGAAAAAATCCGGGAATATGTAGCTGCAGCTATTTTATGCGGATTTTCTGCGATTGCATCCGGGTCTTATCAAAAAATGGATTTTCACCGGTATTTTGATATTCCGGAGAATCAGAAACTTTTTTATGATGTTATTTTACGGGATGTATTATTTAATTCAGAATTGGTTGATGTTGCGATTCAGTTTAAAGAAGTACTCTCTCAGGAAAAAATTGAATTTATACCCGTTATTGAGAAAATAAGTGCGACGTTGGCTTTTCATGGCCACCGCGAAATAGAATGCAATAATGCTCCAATACGATTGTTGGACAACCAAGAGCTTTCCGAAAACGTTATAGTTAACAAAATCGATATAAATAATGAAATTTTCACGATAAATTATGAAAATATTTACAAATAATTATCAATTAGTTAATTATATGTATTAATTTTGTCTTTTTAATTAAAGACATTAAGATTATGGCAAAGTATAAACTAGATGAAACAGATCATCAAATTCTTGATATGCTCATCGAGAATACCCGGACTCCATTTACCGATATCGCTAAAAAATTAAATATATCTGCCGGAACGGTACATGTTAGAGTGAAAAAGATGGAAGAGGCTCAAATTATTTTAGGCTCAACTTTAACCCTGAATTACGAAAAGTTAGGATATGCATTTATTGCATACGTAGGTATTTTTCTTAAAAATACTTCTCAAACAAAATTTGTTTTGGAACGTATCAATGATATTCCATTCGTTACTGTGGCACATGTTACTACAGGAAAGTTTAACGTTTTCTGTAAAATCCGTGCGCGGGATACGCAACACGCAAAGGAAATCATTTTTCAGTTAGATGATATTGAAGGCGTATACAGAACAGAGACGATGATCTCTCTTGAGGAAAGCATGAACGATAAAAAACGGTTGATGCATTCTATCTTTCAAACCCTTTAGATTTTTATTAAACTTATATTAAAACCCCTTTAAAACAGACTGTTTAAAGGGGTTTTTTTTATCTTGGTGAAATGAGCATGAACACGATAAACATCGATGAACCCGCCGGCTATTGGACAGGCATATGCGAATAACTCCATATAGCTATTGGGAGACCAATAAAGAGCTATATCTAAAATCCTAATAACCGAAAAAATATAATTTTCAGATGAGAATTAAAGCGTTAAAAGAAAGCGATTATCCCAAGTATTATCAGCAATATACAAACCTTCTCCCGGATCTTGAGTTAACCGAATTGTTGCAATCACAAAAAGAAGCAATGTTGGATTTGTTCAATACCACGGAAAAAGATGTGGACATTCTATATACCCATGCAGAGGGTAAATGGACTATTGCAGAGGTGCTTCAGCATATGCTCGATACAGAAAGAATTTTTCAATATCGCGCCCTTTGTATTTCCAGAAAAGATCTTACATCTTTACCGGGATTTGATCAGGACAAGTACGTTTCTGCTTCAAAAGCCAAAGAAAGAAGTTTGGCTGAATTTATTGATGAATATAAGGCGGTTAGGGATTCAACCATTTTCTTGTTTAAAAGTTTTTCTCCAGAAATGTTGAAATTCGTTGGCCTTTCAAACGGACAGGATTTAAGTACAGCTGCTGCGGGTTTTATTATTGCGGGCCATGAGAAACATCATTTAAAATTATTTAGGCGAAACTATAAATTATGAATCGTTTAAAAACATTTTTTAAGCTTCTGAAAAAAACCTACAGCAGCTGGATGAGCAATGATCCCTGGGCAGAAAGTGCGATTATAGCATATTATACTATTTTTTCCCTGCCAGCCCTTTTGATAATTGTGGTTTCCATTGCCGGATATTTTTTTGGACAGGACGCAGTACAGGGCCGAATTAATTCCCAGATAAGCGGTTTTATAGGGGATGAGGCAGCTTTAGCTATAGAAAAGATGATAAGCAGTGCTGCAGTAACTCAAGATTCCACCTGGGCGATTGTTTTTGGTATTTCCCTTCTTTTATTTGGGGCTACCGGAGTGTTTTTCAGGCTGAAAATCGCAATGAACAACATCTGGAACGTAGCTGCCAGAAAAGAAAATTTTATGAGAATGCTCATTGATCGCCTTATTTCCTTTGGAATGATCCTGGTGCTGGGATTTTTATTATTGCTTTCTTTGTTATTGACTGCTGTGGTGAAAATCATGGGTGAATATATTGAAGAAAGTGCTCCGGTTGTTACCGCCTTAGGACTGGAAATCATCAATTATGGAATCTCTTTTATCTTTATCACATTTCTATTTGGAGCTATATTTAAGTTGTTGCCAGATATAGTGATCAAATGGAGAATAACGCTGTACGGAGCTGCATTAACCACTGTGTTGTTTCTTATTGGCGAATTCCTTATTGGCTTTTATTTTGGAAAAAGTAATCCGGGATCTATTTACGGAGGTGCATCCTCCATAGTGCTAATTTTGCTTTGGGTGAATTATACCTGTTTGATTTTATTTTTTGGCGCCGAATTTACCGTGCAGTATGCCCTTCATAAAAATGAAACCATAAGACCAAACAGGTTTAGCCAGCCCGCAATTTATAAGGAAATTGAAAAGCTTAACAATAAAAGGGTGAAACTTCGTGAAGATCACGAGATTTTAAAAAGATTACGGGAAAGTCTTAATTATGACAAGAAACACCCGGACTCTATGGTTTAGCAAAGCTTTAACGATCTTTTCTACAAATTTACAAACTTCTTAATAGCATCTTTTTCTTCTTTCCGGTACTTTTAAACTCTATAAAATGTTTAATTTAAAGTATACCAATTATGAAGAAGAGAATCGCCATTTTGGCTACAGATGGATTTGAAGAAATAGAATTGACCTCTCCCAAAGAGGCCATGGAAAAAGAAGGATTTCAGGTGGATATAATTAGTGCTAAGCCAGGCAAAATTAAAGCCTGGGATAATGCAAACTGGTCTAAAGAATATGATGTGAATTACACCTTAGACCAGGTAACTGCAGGGGATTATAATGCATTAATGCTTCCTGGAGGAGTGTTAAACCCGGATAAATTGAGACGTAATGAAAAAGCACTTGATTTTGTAAGGGAATTTTTTAAACAACAAAAACCAGTTGCTGCGATTTGTCATGCTCCCTGGATCCTGATTAATGCCGGGGTGGTAAAGGGCAGAAAATTAACTTCCTTTTCATCCATAAAAATAGATCTTGAAAATGCAGGCGCAAATTGGGTGGACCAGGAGGTGGTTGTGGATGAAGGTTTTGTTACCAGTCGAAATCCGGACGATCTGCCTGCTTTTAACGCAAAATTAATAGAGGAAATAAAAGAAGGCAAACACGAAGATCAACACGCCTAAGACTTTTAACAGCAGAAAAAAACCGTTTGAAAGTCAATTCAAACGGTTTTTTATTGCGCTTTGATCAATACCCCAAAAACCAGAATAAAATCTTGATAAAATAGAGCTTTTAGGTTAAACCTGCCTCTAATTAGATTTAGCCCTTCCTGGCATCAGGATTTTGATTATTTCCTTGATTTATTCCCGGGCTCCCGGGAAGCTGGTTTAGTCTTCGGGTTCTTCTTCTTCTTCAGTAGTTTTTTCAGGGATTTCTACAATAGGTTCATTAAAATCGGCATCATCATAATCCTCTTCGTCATAATTGGCCATAGTATTTTCCAGTTTGGTACTTACCTTAACAAGGTAAATGGAATCTGAAGTTTTTACTTCAACGGCTTCAATTGTTTCATTTTTCGCATTTTTAAAGGAGATGATTTGATCATCATCATAGCCATCGGGATATTTCTCCACGAGGAGGCTTAAGATCTCTGGGGTTAATTTTTTGTAATCTACAATGACTCTTTTCATCTGTGGATATTTATTGTTTTTTTATTTGTCTCCCGATAGCTGTCGGGAGTAATTCGCATATCTTCATCGGTGTTTATATCGTGATTCCGTTATGCTCATTTCATAGCTAATATTTGATGGTGCAATTATAACAAAATTCACAATATCTACAATCTGGGAAATACTAAAAAAGGCAAAATTCCAATTCCGTATTTTCAGACTTGAATATAAATAAATAACTTGTTCAAAATCAAACAAAACCAGGATTATTTTAAAAAATAATTTAAGGAAAAATTTTCATAATGTTAAAACCATCCACCGCTCTTTTCTGAAAAAAGAAGGTTAGAAGATTCTTGAAACCTGGGTGGGGGAATTATTCCTGGTTAAGCATTTTTATAATATTCCAGGGCCTCCAAAATAAGGGTATTAGGGACCGTGCAGTCAATCATCGGGTCACCAATTTCTTTTAGGAGCACAAAATTTATACGGCCATGGGTGTTTTTTTTATCAAATTTTAAAAGTTCAATTATCTTTTCGAAGTCTTTTCCGGTGATTTTAACCTTTTGAAATAACTCCAGGATCTTTTTTGTAATCTCTTTCAATTGAGGTTCCGGGAAGTTTGAAATTTTAGTGGAAATATAAAGCGCCATGATCATTCCAATAGCGATAGCCTCCCCGTGCAGGAGTTTTTCCTTTTTAGGATGTGATAAATAATAGGATTCTATGGCATGACCCAGCGTATGTCCAAAATTAAGGGTTTTTCTTATATTTTGTTCTGTTGGATCCTGTTCAACAATCCGGGTTTTTATTTCAATAGACGCTGCTATTAATTCTTCAAGATCTTCCAGGGTAAGTTTTTGCAACTCAGTGGCCTTCTCCCAGTATTGCTTATCGGCAATGAGTCCGTGCTTTAAAATCTCGGCAAGACCGCTGCGCATCTCATTTGCCGGTAAACTTGAAAGGTATTCGGTATCGATCAGGACCATCTCCGGTTGTGTAATTATCCCTACCTGGTTTTTAAGACTTCCAAGATCTACCCCGGTTTTTCCACCAACAGAGGCATCTACCATGGATAAAAGACTTGTAGGAACGTTAATGAATTCAATACCCCGTTTAAAAGTGCCTGCTACAAAGCCTCCAAGATCTGTAACAACGCCACCTCCAAGATTGACCATAAGGCCTTTCCTGTCGGCTCCAAGTTCAGACAGTGCATTCCAGATACCAGTACAGGTTTCAATGTTTTTGAACTCTTCTCCCGCATCCATTTCTATTACCTCGATGGTTTTTGATGTTTCAAGCTTTTCTAAAAATGCAGGAAGACAATGATTGTGAGTGTTGGTATCCACTAAAATAAACACTGCGGAATGGTTGGAACGATCCAGAAAATTGTTCAATTGCAGGTAGGCATTTTCAGAGTAAAAGACCGGGGCCTGATTGGAGGAAGAAGTCATAGTTAATAAGGTTTTGCGCTTTATTTAAATATGTCGAAAATAAGGAGAATTTTGATAAATAATCAATACTCAATAATTATCTTTGTGTATTAATTCAATTGTAATGATTACTGAAAAAATTTTCAACGATACCGAGACAGCTTTTAAGTTAAAATCTGATGAGGAACTCAACAGGGCGTTATTTCTTTTTGGAATGATAAACCGTCCCACTTTGGTAAAAATAGGCACTGCACTTACCAATTGGTCTTTAAAACTGCATCTTCCGGTGGAAGGACTTATTAAAGCCACAATTTTTAATCAGTTTAGCGGAGGGGAGACCATGGAGGATTGCCTGCCCACCATTAGAAAGATGTACACGAAGAAACTGCATAGTATCCTTGATTATTCGGTAGAAGGAAAAGAGGAGGAGGAGCAATTTGATGCTGTAATGAACAAGAAGATCAGTATTATAAAATTTGCTGCAGAAAATAATGAACTCGCTTTTGCCGTATTCAAACCTACCGGAATTGGCAGATTTGAGATTTGGGAGAAGGTAACATCCAAAGTTAGCCTTACTGCAGAGGAAGAGAAGGAATGGGAGCGTGTTCAACAACGTGTGGAAAATATATGTGAGGCTGCGTATCAACACGATGTTAGTGTTTTGGCTGATGGCGAAGAAACCTGGATGCAGGATGCTGCAGACCAACTGATGGAGCGCATGATGAGAAAATATAACGGCGAGAAAGCAATTGTATTTAATACCCTTCAATGTTACAGATGGGATAGGCAGCGATATCTTGAAGATCTTCACCTAAAAGGCCAAAAAGAAGGTTTTAAAATTGGTGCCAAGATCGTTCGGGGTGCTTATATGGAAAAGGAAAATGAAAGGGCGAAAAAAATGGGGTATGTTACTCCCATTTGCGAAAGCAAGGAAGCTACAGATGTTAGTTTTAATGGCGTAATGTCCTACTGCCTTGACAATATTGATGATATCTCCACTTTTATTGGAACCCATAATGAAGTGAGTAATTATCTTGCTTTGCAAATTATGGAGAATAAGGATATTTTAAAAAATGACAGGCGGGTTTGGTACAGTCAGTTATTTGGAATGAGTGACCATATAAGTTTAAACCTGGCCAGAAAAGGGTATAATGCAGCCAAGCTTTTGCCATTTGGGCCTGTAAGGGAAGTAGTGCCTTATTTAATAAGAAGAGCCCAGGAAAATACTTCGGTTCGCGGGCAAACCGGAAGAGAATTATCGCTTCTTATCGAAGAGCGCAAACGTCGCAAAGGAGAAATAACAAAAGCTACCAGAGAAAAAAGAACTCCTAGATCTACAGAAAAGGTAGAATAAAATAAATGGGAGGATTTTCACATGTGCTGTTATGCAAAATATCCGGTTGGAAACTGGAAGGGAATATTGATGCTTCTATTAAAAAATGCGTTCTTATAGTTGCCCCTCACACCAGTTGGTTTGATTTTTTTATAGGGCTGCTTGTTCGCAATATCCTTGATTTGCAAATTGACTTTGTCGCTAAAAAAGAATTATTCAAATTTCCTTTTGGCTGGTATTTTAAATTGGTGGGAGGAACTCCCCTGGATCGCACTCCCAAACAGAATAAAGTGGAAGCCATTGCCGGAATTTTTAAATCCAGAGAAGTTTTTAGACTGGCGCTTTCCCCTGAGGGAACCAGAAAAAAAGTCAAAGTTTGGAAGACCGGATTTTATTACATCGCAAAGGAAGCCAAAGTTCCAATAGTTATGGTCTCTTTTGACTATAAAAGAAAGCTCGTGAAGTTTTCAGATCCCTTTTATACTTCATCTGATAAAGAGAAAGACTTCTACAAAATCCATGAATTTTATCAAGGCGTTCAGGGAAAAAACCCTGAAAAATTCGAAGTCCCTTTGCATTGAAATATCCTGAACAGCTGCTTTTGGATTTTTAAAACATTGTTGTCCGGCAAACGTTTTTGTTAAAGTTGAAACCACACCTCCAGTGGGTATTCCGAGGAGATTTATAAAAACAAATCTTGCTTTTATAAATTATACTGATTATTAAAGTGTTCTAAAAAAAATCGAATTATAACTAAATGTTTATCGGTTAATTGAAAACAAGTCTTTGTTCTTGTTTCCTGCAGTTGCGCCAAAGGCGGAACGATCTTGATTCTTTACCGGACATTACTGTTTTTAAAACGTAATAGTCAATTGCATATATCACCTAAAGCACTACTTTAGGTGA
>JAWOHC010000049.1:0-3580 GCA_046496275.1 Gillisia sp. | reverse complement strand
TTTTGATCGCCTGTCTCGTTTTCTTTCCGATACTGTTATTCCACCATTCTTCATAATTTTTGATATTGATAACAGAAACAGAATATGGTTCCATGTAAAAATTATATTTAGGTACAACATGAGGAACTCGCTGTATAAACGAGAATATATGGTTTTTTTCCGGGCATTTTTTAAGATTGGCAATTAACTCTTCTGGATCTTCCACATCTTCATACCACTCATTAAATAATTTGCAAATTTTTATAAACTTCCCCTTTGAAAAAAATTCCCTGTTGTCAACAGTAAAATATTTCATTTTTAGACCTTTTACAGATAATTTTCATCAAAACCATCTGTTTTTGAAAAAATTTTCAATCATAAATTTTTTGTTACAAAAAAATAATTTCCTTTTTTGTAAATTTCGTATCCTAATCCAAAATGCAAACGAATGGACGGAACATTATTCATAAGAATTCTCCCATCGATTCGTCTTTGGCCACGCTCCGCCATAATTTGATTAGTATACTGAACAAGTTGTTTTCCAACGTGTTTTCCTCTATGACTTTCAGCGACTCCAACAAAAAGTCCTTTAGCTATTTCTGGAGATAAATCTGACCATGATTTATCTGTAGGAACAGTAGTAATGAATTCCTTTATGGCCTGTATTTTAAAATCTTTATCTATTATTTTCTTTCTGTTTCTTGTTTGTTTCAATATTTTGTTAAAAATTCTAGTAAAAACCACCATCATGCCAACTAATGGGTGGCGATAAAATAGAGATCTACGCCAGTTATATAAATCAATTATTGCAATACGAAATCCTACTATTTTGGATTTCTCTTCACACACTGCAAAAACGACCCTTTTATCTGATAAAGCTTCAAGGCAGATCACATAATAGAATGATCGATATCTTACGCCACCGATCATGGGCTTAATTTCTGACATAAGATTTAAAACATTTTTCAGATCATTTTTTTTAAGTAACCTAAAAACAAGTTGGCTATTTTTTTCTGTTTTTATTGACAAATTTTTATCGAAATTCATAAAATGATTCCCATTTATCAAATCAGTAATCAATGGCATTGGGTATAAATCTATAACACAAATTAGATTATATGCAGACTCTATAGAGAGGCAGGATATTTTCCATTCATAAACTGATTCTTTAATTTGATGAAATTAAATTCTTTTAGTTTTAAAAACAAATAACTTAAAGCCATATATGTTGTCGCCTGAGCCCAATGTATCATGGGTGGTTTAAGTATTATCCCTCCAGGATATTTTCTGAAATAAAAATAGCCCGTTGAATCCTGCATATTTTCAATGGTCCACATGGCAACTTTCACTCCCAAATTCAAAGATTCTTCATCATAATCAGCAAAATTTGCAAGGGTTTCAATAGATTGTGATATACACTGACTGTCAACGGGGTAGGTTTTGTTGTGATAATACTTCGGCCTTCCCGAGGCTTCAAAAAAGTTGTTTTTATAAAACTGAAACCCTTTCTTTAAGTTGACTTCGTAACTTGTATCGCCCGTGCTTTTCATATAGCATTTTAGAGCATCCAGATTATAACCGGTATGAAAATTATCGATCCAGTGATTTTTGGAATCCTCGCCATATAACCAGGCCCCATCGTGAAGTTGTCTTGTGCAGCTGAATTTCATTGCCTCCTCGGCTGCAGCAAGGTATTTCCGATTTCCATTATGTTTTGCAGTACGGGCCAGAACTGCTGCGCCGACCATGTTTGAATTGTGAATGGTTCCACCCATATCAAAGTTATGATACCCGAAACAAAAACCTGTATCGGTCTCATTCCTGGGCAGTTTCATAATCCATCTGCAAATACTGTCGGCAACATTCAGATAGCTCCTATCCTGCAACACCTCAAATGCTTCTAAAAATGCGTGCCCAACAAGGGCAGTCCATATTAAAATGGGTTCTCCCTTTTTGTACATTCCCCCTCTGCCGGCAAAATCGAACAGTTTACCCCAGCAGTAATCCTTACAACTTGAAGCCCTGTTTTTTTTGAGCCACTCCAGGCATGATTTGGTTTTATGCTTATACTCTTCATCGCCGGTTAGCCGAAACATGGTTAGGTAACCCCACGTAATATACCCCCGGCCTATATAAGAATCCAACGGTTTAACACCAATGTATGGACGGAGATTGACAGGGCTGCGCTGAACAATCTGCAAAAGAATCCGATCCAACAAAAGGTTGTTGAAAGTCAACGGCCTTAGATAAGACGTGAGACCATCTGCCGGATCGTACCCTTTATATTTGTGGTCTTCTATATATTTTTCCAGCTTTTTCAGGCTCTCGAATATTTTTTCTCCGGCATTTTGCATCTTCAAGCTTTCTTTTTTATGTTATGGTATAAATATGGTCCATATTGATAAACATGGTTAATGGTAATTCGGGGTAGTCTTCATAAAATGCCCACCTCAGCAATATGAACTTCAGGACAACCTTAACACCTTTTTTAGCCGCTGCAGTTGTTCACTTCGAATGAATTCCTGAAGCTCATTTGAAATAGGTTTTTCAACTCTTTTTATTGCCGCCAGCACATATCCGAAAAGTAAAAGAGAACCACCGAAAATGAAAGGCTTTTTTGTCATTTGATAACAAGTGCGAAAAATTTCCCATAAAGGATGATTTCCTAAAAAATAGTCTTTTACTCCCTGTCTGAACCAGGTCATCGTAGGACTTGCGTTACCGGTACCAATTTTTCGATGGTGCAGACAGATTTTCTCCGAAAAAGTCCTGGTGGTCCAACCTTTCATCCTGGCCGTGGTTACAGCTACCCAATCAATACCCCCACCTTTGATGGGTTGGTATCCGCCGATTTCTTCGAAACATTTTTTCCGAAATAACTGGCAGGCACCGGATACGTGCTCGATATTGGTAAAGCGGTAATCGTAGTGTTTTCCATTTTCCACAAATGGGGTTCCGGCAACACCTAATCTGTAATCATTATCAAATTTTGAAATCAAAAATTCAAAATAATCCGGTTCAAAAGATATATCGGCATCAAGGTTGCCAATAATATCATAATTCAAACCTTTAATTTTTGAGTAACCAGCATTAAAAGAATTCACTTTGGCAGCAAAATGACGATTCCCATGTTCCGGCATGCGAATCAATTCAATCCAAGGGTTATGGGGTATGTAATTTTTTACGATATCATCTGTGCGGTCTGTTGAACCATCGCTGACAATTAGCCATTTCAAAGGTAGGACCGTTTGGGCGATCATCGATTTTATCAATCTTGCGATATTATCTTCTTCATTACGGGCCGGGGTTATCATTACATATGATAATTTGGGATTTTTCATTAAATAATTTGTTCCCCAAAAAGCTTGTTGATGTTAAATCGCTTTTGCATGCTTTTGATGATTTCTTTTTTGGCACGGGTGAGCTTCGGTCACTGCCGGCAATTCGTGCACGCGGTTTTTTTTACTTTTCAGGCAGGAGGGCTTAGATTAAGCTACCCTGTCTGAAAAGCAAAAAGGGGCAATTTCCTGGCGGAAATATTGGGGCTTGATTGGGAGCTGGTCTTTACCTTACTCCCCTATAAGACAATGGGTTAAGATCG
>JAWOHC010000167.1:0-5503 GCA_046496275.1 Gillisia sp. | reverse complement strand
TTTTCAAGCTCTAAATCTTAAGATCTCCCGACCAGTCAGGATTTTGTTTCTCTGAAAAATTATTCTAAAATCACTTACATTTCAAAATATGGCAGTATTTTGTGGATAAAATAAAATTTGGACTCCCTTGATATTTTTGAATCTTAAATGATGTGGAAATTCTCCAACGAGCTTGTTATTAACGATAAAGGCAGGTGAAAAGTTGGAGGGTAAAAACGTCAGATTTAGGATTTTGAAGAGATTTAGAATTTTCATCTTCTACCAGGTAGGTAGCCTTAATTAACTGGGCAGTAACTTTCTTACCCTTAGAAGTTAATTCCTGATAACATTGAAAAAGTCGGCATTTTTCAGAATCCAGATGTAGATTTAATTGTTTTGCTTTAGCAGAGCTGCCCCTGGCTCTTCTTCTTTGGGAATCCCTTAATTCAAGCGAAATTTCACGTTTTAAACTAACAAGAACCTCCTTTGGTTGACCGTAATTCTTGCATAAATAATCCCGTCGTTATTTTTTTCATTTTTTGGCTTTACCCAAAAATGTATAAAAAATATGATTGTAGTTCGCATTGCTGTCATCTTTAAATTAAACAATTAATAGTTAGATGAAGTCAAATCAAGAATACAAATGCAAATATCAAATTACCCATAAATGTAACCTAAGGTTACATTTTAAAAATCAGGTATCCTTTTAGTTCCCATTTTATTTGGATTTACATAGAATAAAATGAATACCCAAAACCTAAAAAACCACGCTAATCCTAAGATTTGCGTGGTTTTGATGCTATTTGTTAACAGCTTTTGTGACCTCGGCTGGATTCAAACCAGCAACCTCTTGAGCCGTAATCAAGTGCGCTATTCAGTTGCGCCACGAGGCCTTTTTGCGGGTGCGAATATAGGTTTAATTTTAAAAAAACCGAAATAAATAATCCGGTTTTTTTAATTTTTTTGTCCCTTAAGTTCTATTTGATTTTCTAGCCTGTTATCTCCGCACTTAATCCTGCCTCCAGCAACTTGGAACATCTTGGTTTCAAATCGGTATAATCACCGGTTTTAACCGTGCATTTCCCCTTATAATGTACCAGAATCGAACATTGCTCTGCTTGCTCGGGAGTGTGGTCACAAGCTATAATAAGCATTTCAATAACGTGATCGAACGTATTATGATCGTCGTTAAATAAAACTATCTCGTAATTCTTCTGCTTTTTGGTCTTGGTTTTAACCTCTTCCAATACTTCTTCCTTCGTGCTCATCTTCCTGTATTTTATTGAAACTTATCTGCAAAGATAAGAAAAGTTCTATGTTTTTGGAATTCGGTTCTCAATTTCGAATGGGCGATGAGGGATTAAATATTAAAAGTTGAAGATTTAATATCCGGGTTTAAAGACTTCAATAAAATAATCCGTGCATTCGTGGCTTAAAAACCGCGTTGATACCATTTAGCCACGAATGCACAAATAAATTTTTTATAATCCTAAATGAACCACCTCAAAACAAATACCTCTTAATGATTCGGGCAAGCCTTAGCTTTTAAACCTCACTGAGGGTAAAACTTAATGCTGCCCAATTCTCACGCTCCAGCTGGTCTTCAAGTTTTAATCCGTACCTGTTACATTCCTTCTCTATGGCTTTGATGTCTTCGGTATAAAATCCGCTTAGAAAAAGTTTTCCTCCAGCATTTAAACAAGCTGCATAGCTATTGATGTCTTCCAGAAGTATATTCCGGTTGATATTGGCAATAATTCTATCATACTTTCTTCCCTCAAGCAATTCTGCTCCTCCTTCATAAACAGATATCAACTCGCAATTATTGCGCTCTGCATTTTCAATGGCATTCTGGTAGCACCAGTTATCGATATCTATCGCATCAATCTCCTTGGCTCCCTTCATTTCAGTTAAAATAGCCAGCACTCCGGTGCCACTTCCCATATCCAGCACAGAGGTATCCTTCCAGTCATTTTTCAGGATAAATTGCACCATCATATGTGTAGTTGCGTGATGCCCCGTTCCAAATGACATTTTTGGCTCGATGATAATATCAAACTCGGTATCCGGTTGCTCGTGAAATGGAGCACGAATAGAACAAATATCATCTACAATAAGCGGGTCGAAATTCTTCTCCCACTCACTGTTCCAGTTAATTTGTTCAATTTCCAGCGAGGTATAGGTTATCTCAAATTCTTCCGATTGTAAAATATGGATCCCTGCAAGCATCTCCCGATCATATTCTTCGGAAGGGATGTATGCGGTAACCCCATCTTCATCTTCCACAAAACTTTCAAAACCGGCATAGCCAAGTTCTGCTATAAGAATTTCTGAAGCGGGTTGCAACGGAGAAATCTTAAATTTAAATTCTATATAATTCAGCGGCATTATTCAAAGGAATTTACAATGGCAAGAAAGTCTATCGCATTAAGACTGGCACCGCCAATCAATCCACCATCCACATCTTCATTTGCGAAGATCTCACGGGCATTATCGGGCTTTACGCTTCCACCGTATAAAATGGAAACCTCATCGGCAGTTGCCTGATCATAGTTGTCAGCCACAATTTTTCGAACATAGGCGTGCACTTCCTGAGCTTGTTCCGGGGAAGCGGTTTCACCGGTTCCTATTGCCCAAACAGGCTCATAGGCCAGGATCACGTTTTTCCACGCATCCTTGGGAAGGTGAAAAATGGCATTTTCCAACTGAGATTTTACCACCTCAAAATGTTTGTCTGCTTTCCGTTCTTTCAGTTCTTCTCCAAAACAAAAAATAATTTCCATTTCATTTGCAATGGCTGCAGAAACTTTTTTAGACAGGATCTCATCGGTTTCATCAAACTGCGCTCTTCGTTCGCTATGACCAAGAATCACGGTGTTCACGCCAATACTCTTCAGCATTTTTGCAGAAACCTCTCCTGTAAACGCGCCTTTTTCAGCAAAATGCATGTTTTGGGCCGCAACTTTAACAGGGGTATCTTTCAAGGACTGAAAGGCGCTGTACAAGCTTATAAAGGAAGGTGCTACATACACCTCGGCAGTAGGTTCTTTCACCATTTGCAATTTTAAATGTGCTATCAGTTCCTGAGTTTCAGACAGATCATTGTTCATTTTCCAGTTTCCTGCTACTATATTCTTTCTCATAATACTATGTTTTATTTTTTATCATTAGGGCTGTTTTATACTAAGATCAATTCTGAAAAAAGCAAATCAAAACCACGGAATTTTCATACTTTTCTTTAAAAAACCAGCCTTTTGCAAATATAAAGGTTCGTTTAAACATACCCGGCTATTCTACCATAAAAAGCCCTGGATTAACATTTTATAACTCTATATCTGCAGAATCAAACCAATGAACTTTTTGGGTTATGGTTCCCTTCTCAAGGGTTAGAATTCCGGGATTTGAGCGTACAATGGTTTTTAAAACAGTTTCATCGCTTTGATAGAATTCAAAATTCAAACTGAATTCCTTTATGATCGCTTCCTGCCTTTCAGCATTGGAAGAGGTAAGTCCCACCACGGTATATCCCTTTTCCAGGGCTCGTTCACTCAAACCTTTTACGGCATTAAAACCATCTTTTTCTGTACTTCTTAAGTTATAAGCAACAATCAGCAAGAGTTTATCGCTGCTCAAAATTTCTTTGGTAACATCTTCCCCGTTCTTTTCAATAAAAAAATCGGAAATCGCAGGTTTATCGCCTTCGTTAATCAATTTTGTATCTACTCCAAGATATCTTCCCTGCACCTGCGGATATTCCCCCTGGTTCTTGATGATTATTTCCTTTCCATTATCCTCAAAGATCCAGGTATATTCATAGGTAGCTTTTTCAGCATCTTTTGGCATTTCCATTTTTTCCAGGATGTTGTTGCCTACCTTATACACTCTGAAATCGATTAGCGGAAGATGCATCAACACATAGTATGCAAAGATAAAACAGAGCATAAAAGAGAGAAATATGATCCACCTGTGCGATGCCGGAACCAGAATAGGAGTTAGGTATTTCCTGTTAAAGAAAAGCACGAGGATCAAAACAAGCAAGACCAGATCTTTATAAAAAGATTGCCACGGGGTTAAAGGCAAGGCGTCTCCAAAGCATCCACAGTCCTTCACTTTATCAAAATAAGCCGAGTAGAACGTGAGAAAAGTGAAGAAAAGAATCATCAATAACAGGCTCCACAAGGTGAATTTGGGCAAATAGCCTATGATGAGCATAATTCCAAGTACCAGCTCGAAAATCACCAGGATAATGGCGAGCACCAATGCAAAGGGAATTAGAAATTCTATTCCAAGTACACCTGCGCTAAAGTATTCCTGAAGTTTGAAGGAAAAACCAATTGGGTCATTCAATTTTATAAAACCGGAGATAATAAATAATATCCCTACAAATATCCTGGCAATTCCTACAAATATTTTCATCGTATCCTACTGTTTTAAGTGGGCTCCCAATGCCCGTTTTAAGTACTTTTTCTTCTGAAAAACATAAACTATGCTGCAGCTTCTTCCATCAAAATAAGGGCGAAAACCGCATAATTGATCATATCCTGATAATTGGCATCAATCCCTTCACTTACCAGGGTTGCTCCTTTATTATCTTCAATTTGCTTTACCCGTAAAAGCTTCTGAATAATCAAATCTGTAAGAGAACTCACGCGCATATCCCGCCAGGCTTCTCCATAATCATGATTTTTATTCTCCATCAAGGCTTTGGTTTCAGCTATTTTTTGATCATAAAGCGCGATCGCCTTTTCCGGAACTAGATCCGGCTGATTCACCACGCCCAGTTCTAATTGAATTAAAGCCATTACCGAGTAGTTGATGATCCCAATAAACTCGGGCAGTTCATCTTCCTCCACCTTGCGGGTGGCATTTTGCTGAAGGCCGCGAATGCGCTGCGCCTTGATAAAAATTTGATCGGTTAGGGACGGAAGCCTCAATATTCGCCAGGCACATCCGTAGTCTCTCATTTTATTTACAAAGAGATCCCTGCAGGTTTTCACCACGGAATCATATTGTTTTGAAGTATCCTTCATAAAAACATTCTAATTTGCGTAAATTTCGGTCAAATTATTTAGATAGTCAAAGTTAATTTTTTCGGCGGAAAAAGCCGTGTATAAACACAAGGATACTGGAATGACCATAACATGCAAAGGCAAGCTTATAGATTTTGAAACTCCAAAAGTGATGGGAATCCTGAACATAACCCCGGATTCCTTTTATGATGAAAGTAGGAATACCTCCCCGGATGTTTTGCTTAAAAAAGCGGAAGTGATGCTTGAGCAAGGCGCTAGTTTCCTGGATGTTGGCGGTTACAGCTCCCGGCCGGGAGCGGAAGATATCAGCCCGGATGAAGAACTCAAACGCGTACTCCCTGCCATAGAAATCCTGCTAAAAAATTTCCCCGATGCTTTAATTTCAGTAGATACTTTCAGAAGGGGGGATTTTCCATGCGCTATATGCTTTTGATCTACAATGATCCGGCGAAGGAACCGGCCTACGGATCGGCTGACTTCGAGGCCATGATGGC
>JAWOHC010000310.1:0-7714 GCA_046496275.1 Gillisia sp. | reverse complement strand
CCTTGAAAGAGGATGAAATTGATGTACTGGTTACCGCCCCTATCAATAAAAACACGATCCAGTCTGAAGAATTTAAATTTCCAGGGCATACAGATTATCTTGCGCAGGAACTTCAGGGAAACAGCCTGATGTTCATGATCACAGACGATCTAAAGGTAGGCTTGCTAACAGATCACGTTCCGCTGAAAGATATTGCCGGGATAATAACCCCTGAGCTAATCGAGAAGAAAATCACAACGATACAAAAAACCCTTCAACAGGATTTCAGGATATCCAAGCCTAAAATTGCCGTTTTAGGAATCAACCCTCATAGTGGAGATCATGGATTGATAGGGCAGGAAGATGAAACGATTTTAAAACCCACCATTCAGAAATTAAAAGATAAAGGATATCTGGTTTTTGGTCCGTATGCAGCTGATAGTTTTTTTGGGTCTAAAAATCATGAAAATTTTGATGCCATTATAGCATCCTATCACGACCAGGGACTTATTCCTTTTAAAACACTTTCCTTTGGAGAAGGTGTGAATTATACCGCCGGATTAAGTAAAGTAAGAACTTCCCCGGATCACGGAACTGCATTTGAAATTGCAGGTAAAAATTGTGCGGATATCAACTCCTTTAAAGAGGCGGTTTTTAAAGCAATAGAGATTTTTAATACCCGTAAGGAATATAAAAAATTAACCAGGGATCCATTAAGAAAACAGAGCAAAAAGATATAAACAAAAATTTGTTTATAACAGATTGATAATTCATTATATTTTATATCTTTGCACCTGCCTTTTCCGAAGGGCAGGCGCTCGAAATAGATGATGTTATGAAGAAATTAGAAGCGTTTCCAATCCAATTTGTAGGATTGAAACAAGGAAAGCATACTTTTGATTATCAAATAGATAAAGAGTTCTTTGAGCAATTTGAATACGATGAATTTAACAGTGCCGATGTAAAAATCGATTTGCTGTTTGATAAAAAACCAAGCATGATGGAGCTTACTTTTAAAGCTTCCGGAATGGTAAATGTAAATTGTGATCTCACCAATGAACCTTACGATCAACCTGTAAATGGGGAATTGATTATGGTGGTGCAGTTTGGAGATGAGTTTAACAATGATAATGAGGAATTATTGATCCTTCCACATTCGGAATATCAATTGGATGTAGCTCAGTACATATATGAATTGGTCGTATTATCTGTTCCATTAAAAAGAGTTCATCCCGGGGTAATAGACGGGAGCCTGAAATCTGAAGTACTTGAAAAGTTGCAAGAATTAAGCCCTAAAGTGGCTGATATTAAAGAGCATGAAACTGGGGAAGAAATAGATCCCCGCTGGAATAAATTAAAAAACTTATTAAACGATAAATAATCCGTAGCAATGGCACATCCTAAGAGAAAAACCTCTAAAACCAGAAGAGACAAAAGAAGAACTCATTATAAAGCTTCTGTTCCACAAATAGCCACAGATCCAACAACAGGAGAGGCACATTTGTATCACAGAGCACATTGGCATGAAGGTAAGTTATATTACCGTGGTCAGGTTCTAATTGACAATACAGAAGAAGTAGAGGCATAATTTCATCGCTTCGTCCAAATTAAACTCTCACATATACAAGTGGGAGTTTTTTGTTTTAAGTTGAATAAGTCCTAAAAAGGCCTTATTTTGCACCCCGATTCGCAGTAGTTTTGATGCGTCTTTGTTTAAGAAGCAGAACGATTCTGCTGTTAAGTGTATAAAATTGCTTTTATGAATGAAATCACAGCCGCGATAACCGCTGTAGGCGCCTATGTTCCTGAAGATATATTGACCAACAAAATGTTGGAAGAAATGGTAGATACCAATGACGAATGGATCTTTAGCAGAACAGGCATACGAGAGCGACGAATTTTAAAAGATCCCGAAAAAGGTACTTCCTATATGGCTATTAAAGCCTGTGAGAATCTTATTGAAAAATCGGGTATTGATCCTAAAGAAATTGATCTGGTAATTCTGGCTACGGTTAGTCCGGATCTTCCTGTTGCCGCAACTGCGGTTTATGTTGCTACTCAAATAGGTGCAACAAATGCTTTTGCATACGATTTACAGGCTGCCTGTTCCGGGTTTTTATACGGAATGTCCACCGCGGCTGCATACATTGAATCTGGAAAATATAAAAAAATAATTGTTATAGGAGCCGATAAAATGTCTTCTATTATTGATTATACCGACAGGACTACCTGTATCATTTTTGGAGATGGAGCCGGTGCGGCTTTGTTTGAACCCAATGATGAAGGCTTCGGAATTCAGGATGAACTCCTTCGAAGTGATGGAATAGGACGGGAAGCCCTTAAAATTGAAGCAGGTGGATCTTTAATGCCACCATCTGAAATTACCGTGGCAAAGAAACTTCATTATGTTACACAGGATGGAAAGACCGTTTTCAAATTTGCTGTTTCCAATATGGCAGATATCAGTGAACAAATAATGAAAAGGAATGATCTTACCAGTTCCGATGTGGATTGGTTGCTGGCGCATCAGGCCAATAAAAGAATCGTTGGTGCAACCGCGAGCAGGATGAATTTGGAGGATGAAAAAGTACTTATGAACATTCAGCGGTATGGGAATACTACTTCGGCAACACTTCCCTTGTTGTTAAGCGATTTTGAAAAACAATTTAAAAAAGGAGATAATTTAATTTTTGCAACATTTGGAGGAGGATTCACTTGGGGATCTATCTATCTTAAATGGGCTTATAATTCTTAATAAACCAATACGATATACTATTATGGATTTAAAAGAAATTCAGAATTTGATCAAGTTTGTGGCAAAATCAGGAGCCAGTGAGGTAAAACTTGAAATGGACGATATAAAGATCACTATAAAAACAGGATCGGATGATAAGGAAACCACTTATATCCAGCAGTATCCTATGGGTGGGCAAATGCAGCAGCAACAGGCTCCACAGCATCAACCAGCCGTTGCTTCCTCTCAGGAAAGCAACAGTCCCGCCGCTGGAAATGAACAACCAGCTGCAGAAAATTCAAAATATATCACCGTGAAATCGCCTATTATTGGGACCTTGTACCGCAAGCCAGCGCCGGATAAAGACGTTTTTGTCGAGGTAGGAGATACTATAAAAGTAGGGGATGTACTTTGTGTGATTGAAGCGATGAAATTATTCAATGAAATTGAAAGCGAAATTTCCGGTAAAATCGTAAAAGTACTTGTGGATGATTCTTCTCCGGTAGAATTTGATCAGCCTTTATTTTTAGTAGATCCTTCTTAAGAACCGCTTCAAAGAATTTAATTTTACTTCTTCAGTAATAAAAAGAAAGGTATGTTTAAAAAAATATTAATTGCCAACAGAGGTGAGATCGCATTGCGCGTAATCAGGACCTGTAGGGAGATGGGAATTAAAACCGTGGCAGTTTATTCTACTGCCGATGCGGAAAGTCTCCACGTGAGGTTTGCAGATGAAGCAGTATGTATAGGTCCTCCTCCAAGTAATTTATCATATTTAAAGATTTCAAATATTATTGCCGCTGCCGAGATTACCAATGCAGATGCAATTCATCCCGGTTATGGCTTTCTTGCTGAAAATTCCAAATTTTCAAAAATATGCCAGGAGCACAATATAAAATTTATTGGTGCGAGCCCGGACATGATCGATAAAATGGGAGATAAAGCTTCTGCCAGAGCCACGATGACGGCTGCAGGAGTTCCTTGTATCCCGGGATCGGATGGATTATTGAAAGATTTTGAGGAATGCCAGAAATTTGCCAGGGAAATGGGATTCCCCGTTATGCTAAAAGCAACCGCTGGTGGTGGAGGTAAAGGAATGCGTGCCGTTCTAAAGGAAGAAAACCTTCGCACTGCCTGGGATTCTGCCCGTCAGGAAGCAAGCGCCGCCTTTGGGAATGATGGAATGTATATGGAAAAGCTTATTCTTGAGCCGCGCCATATCGAAATTCAGGTCATAGGAGACAGTACGGGAAAAGCCTGTCACCTTTCAGAAAGGGATTGTTCTATTCAAAGACGTCACCAAAAACTTACAGAGGAAACCCCATCCCCGTTTATGACCGACAGGTTAAGAAAACAAATGGGAGATGCAGCAGTAAAAGCTGCAGAGTTCATAAAATATGAAGGAGCAGGGACAGTGGAATTTTTGGTAGATAAACACCGAAATTTCTACTTTATGGAGATGAACACCAGAATTCAGGTGGAACATCCTATAACAGAGCAGGTTATAGATTATGACCTTATTAGAGAGCAAATCCTTGTTGCTGCAGGAGTGCCAATTTCAGGAAAAAATTACTTCCCGCAGTTGCATTCTATAGAGTGTAGGATAAATGCAGAAGATCCTTATAATGATTTTAGACCTTCGCCGGGAAAGATCACCAATCTTCACGCGCCGGGAGGACACGGAGTGCGCATAGATACGCATGTATATAGCGGATATTCCATTCCGCCAAACTACGATTCTATGATCGCGAAGTTGATCACTACCGCACAAAGCAGGGAAGAAGCCATCAATAAGATGAAACGTGCGCTGGATGAATTTGTGATAGAAGGAGTGAAAACAACGATTCCGTTCCATAGGCAGTTGATGGATCATCCGGATTATATCGACGGAAATTATACCACCAAATTTATGGAATCATGGAAAATGAATCCTATTAAAGTGGATTAGAAAATTAATTATTCCGCCCTATTGATGGGAGTACATAAAAATAAAAATCCCGACAGATTTAAATCCGTCGGGATTTTTATTTTTAAGCATAAATTTTTTTTACTTGCCATACCAAAAGCTGCTGTTTCTATAAACAGAGGAATCTGTTTCAAAAGTCTCCAAAACTTTGCGTAATTTTCATTTTTAAAACAAGCCTATGAACCTTTCTTACTGGGAATACCAATCCTGGATTTCAAATATAGATTATACCATCGTGGGTAGCGGAATTGTAGGCCTGAATGCTGCACTTCATTTAAAAAACCGTTTCCCGGATGCAAGGATATTGATCCTGGAAAGAGGATTTCTGCCCAATGGAGCCAGTACAAAAAATGCAGGTTTTGCCTGCTTTGGTAGCTTATCTGAAATTTTGGATGATCTGGATTCCCATGCTCCGCAGGAAGTTGTGGAGCTTATAAAAAAGCGAAAAAAAGGCCTGGAAGTCCTTCGGAAAAACCTTGGGGATGATGCTTTAGGGTACAAATGCTATGGTGGTTATGAACTTTTTCTTCCTGAAGATGAACAACTTTATCAATCCTGCGTATCCCAAATAAAAGCCGTGAACAATTTATTAAAACCGGTTTTTGGGGAAGATGTTTTTGGAACCAAAACCAATACTTTTGGTTTTAAAAATATAAGGGAACCTTTGATATACAACAAATTTGAAGCACAAATCAATACAGGGAAGATGATGGAGGCGCTGCTTCAAAAAGTTCAGGTTGCGGGAATCAAGATCCTTAATTGTATTAGCGTAGAGGATATTTCAGATAATACTACTTCCGTAGAGGTGAAAACAGATAAATTTTTGTTCCACACAAAAAAAATACTCATCGCTACAAATGGATTTGCTTCTAAATTGGGGATTTCAGAAGTGAAACCGGCCAGGGCACAGGTTTTAATTACAAAGCCTATAAAAGGTCTTAATGTAAAAGGTACCTTCCATCTTGATAAAGGCTATTACTACTTCAGAAACATAGATGACAGAATTCTGTTTGGAGGTGGAAGAAACCTGGATTTTGAAGCTGAGGAAACCACAGAAATGGAACAAACCGATCTTATTCAAAACAAACTTGAAGCTCTTTTAAAGTCCACGATATTACCTGATATTCCATTTGAGATCGATCATCGCTGGAGTGGAATTATGGGGGTGGGCAACACCAAAAATCCTATATTAAAACAACTGTCCAACAACGTTTATTGCGGAGTGCGTCTTGGAGGGATGGGAGTGGCTATAGGGAGTTTGGTAGGAATGGAATTAGCAGAAATGATTGAGTAACATAAAATGATCATAACAGAAACCCGATGCAAACACCTATGAACCTCCCTGGCGGCAGGGATTTGCGAATTATTCTCGATAGCACGGGAGACCATTTAAAAACAATAAGCATCCATATATGAAACGAATATTAAAATTTTTACTCAAGCTTTTAGCGGGATTTTTTTTGATCACTTTTCTCTTTGTGATCCTATATAAATGGGTACCCGTGCCGTTTACACCACTAATGGCTATTCGCTATTTTGAGTTTCCGGAAGAGCCAATCCAACATGAATGGGTTCCTATAAGCAAGATCTCTCCGCATTTACAACTTGCCGTTATTTCCAGTGAGGATCAAAATTTTTTAAATCATAGCGGTTTTGATATAAAAGCTATTGAAAAGGCCATGGATGAAAACAAAAGTGGAAAACGCGTTCGTGGGGCAAGCAGTATTTCCCAGCAAACTGCTAAAAACGTTTTTTTATGGCCTCAGCGCAGTTGGATTAGAAAAGGGCTTGAGGTTTATTTCACGTTTATGATCGAACTTTTTTGGAGCAAGGAACGTATTCTGGAAGTGTATCTTAACAGCATTGAAATGGGTAAGGGGATTTATGGCGCTGAAGCGGCCTCCCAGGCCTGGTTTAAGAAACCTGCGGCAAAATTATCTGCTTACGAAGCTGCAGCTATTGCTGCTATTTTGCCAAATCCAAGACAATATCGGGCGAATCCTGCCAGCAATTACATCAACCAACGCAAAAACTGGATCGTTCGTCAAATGCAGAACTATGGCCGGTTTGAATTAAATTAATCAGTTTCCTAAAAAAACCAACCTTGAAAGAACAGCTATTCGAAGCCTGTAAAAAATATCTGGATCAACGAATTAATCGGATCCTGGAAGCTATGAAGGATCTTGAAGAATCTCTTCAAAATGAATCCAAAAGCAGCGCGGGCGATAAATATGAAACGGGCAGGGAGATGATCAATCTGGAATTTGATAAGCTAACCACCCAGTTAACTGAATTTAGAAAATTGGAGGGTACCCTAACCATGGCGTGGAGAAAAACTCCTGCTAAAAACATACAACTTGGAAGCCTTGTGAAAACTTCTGTTGCCAATTATTTTATAGCCATTCCTGCGGGTGAAATTTCAGATGGAAATGAAAAATTTTATGCGATTGGAGCAAATTCTCCGGTGGCACAGGCGCTTTTAGGTAAAAAGGAAAAAGAAAGCTTTAATTTTAACGGAAATACAAATGAGATCCTTTTGGTGGAATAGAAGTTAATCAAAAAACAAGACCGCACAGGTCTGAAAGGCCTGTGAGGGCTAATCCATTCCTTTTTCGAATTTCTTCTTTATCCTATCAAAACTCCCTTCAGTTCCTCATCCGGGAATTGATCAACTCCCCGGAAACCTCCACCGCCACAATTTCTCCCTTGGCCAGTTCCCTGGAATGTTCAAAATAAATGACTTCACCATTCAAAGCTGCTTTCACCAGAAAGTTTCTTCCTTTAAAATAACTTCGCAAAACCTGTGCGTTTAAATAGGATCCTGAAACAACTTTTATCTCATGGGGATACAGCAATATTTTTTTCCGGCTTTTTTCTGAAGGAACCAGGTTCTTCAAACTAAGGGTGTTTACATCCCCAAACAGGGAAGCTACATAGGTATCCTTCGGATTGTCGTAAAGCTGCTTTGGAGCATCCTTAGCGTGGACTTTGCCGTTTTTGAGAACGATGGTTTGATCAGCAAAAGAAAGCGCATC
>JAWOHC010000264.1:0-2572 GCA_046496275.1 Gillisia sp. | reverse complement strand
TGCACCGATATGTTCAGGCGGACATAGACTCTAAAGGTTTATCAGATTATTTATATGATCTGGATATCAATCCTAAAGACATTATATCTGCTTCAGAAGACAGGGAAATTCAGGTTGATCTAATTCTTTCCGGAACTATACCACCCAATCCTGCAGAACTTTTTATGAATGACAGGATGGCATTACTCCTGAAGGAACTAGCCCAATCTTATGATTTTATAATTGTAGATACTGCGCCAACAATGATTGTTACTGATACTTTGCTTATAAGCCCGCTGGCAGATACTACATTATATGTAACCAGGTCCGGTTATACCGAAAAGAAACTACTTGATTTTCCAAAAGAACTAAAACAACAGGGAAAACTAAAAGGCCTGGCAATTATTTTAAATGATGTGGATTATTCTAAATTCTCTTACGGTGCTCAATATGGTTATTCGTATGGATATGGATATGGTTACGGAGTAGATAAAGAGTCAAGAATCAAGAGGGTTTTGAAAAAACCATTCGGGAAAAGTAAAGTTTAAAAATACTCCTTTGTTTTATCAATGACTTTTTTAACCAAAGCCTCTGTTTTTTTATTGAGTTTGATGGAGGCCAGTTTTTGTAAATGTTGCTCCCTGTGGGCATCACTTCCTATAAAATCGATCATTCCTTTTTCCAATAATAGGAGGGCGGTTTTTTGCATATTCGTCCCGTAATGCGGAGTAAGGGAAAGTGTATTAAGTTGAAAATAACATCCACGGTTTTTTAATTCTTCATACTTTCTAAGATCTTTTGTATGGTAATAGGAATATCTCTCCGGATGTGCTAAAACAGGTTTATAGCCCTGTGTTTGGATTTTGAACAAGATCTCTTTTAAATTTATAGGAGCCTGGAAATAGGACATTTCAACCAATACAAATTTATTCTTCAAAACCAGTAACTTTTCATTTTCTAAAAGCTCTAAAAAATTCTGATCCATCATATATTCGGCAGCGGCCTTGATAGTGGTGTTTTTCAGTAGTTCATTCTGGGAAATAGCTTGTTGTACGGTTTCAAGCGCAGCATTTATAATTTGTGGTGTGTTGGGGTAGTAATCGTTCATGATGTGGGGAGTAGCTACAAACTTTGTAATTCCCATTTCCTGAAATTTTAAAAGCAAATTGATGGACTCCTCAATATTGGCTGCACCATCGTCTATTCCCGGAAGTATATGATTATGAATATCGGTTATGCCTTCCAGCTGATCTATTAAAAACTTTTTCCTTTCAAAAATTGACAACATAAAACCTCCTTTTATCTTGTAAAATTACATATTTTTAACTCCGTTTTAAGTTATCAGCTCCATTTTATCAAAATAGTATTTTTCCCCGATATGAAAACTAAATTACTTGCTCCCTTATTCTTTCTTTGCTTTGCATTTCTGAATGCGCAGGAAATAGAATTTTCTGGTTCTTTTAATACGAAAGGTATATTTTATTCGGAAGATGAATCCCCTTTCTGGATGCATAGCAATCAGCGGGGGAGGGTTGATGAACTTTCCAATTTCGCCGGATGGATCAATGGGCAGGCAAAATACCAGGTAAGTGAAAATGCCAATATAGAACTTGGTCTTGGCGTTTTGTATCAGGATGGGTATACGGATAAACTTCAACTGGATGAATCTTATTTAGCCTTTGAAAATTCCTGGTTATCTATTGTTGGAGGTAGAAAACAACGCGCCGAACTTTATAATGGGCTCAGCGCATCCAATCAAAACATTTTATGGTCCCTCAATGCAAGGCCGCTTCCGGGCATTCAAATTTCCACCACCAGGCCTATCTTTTTTAAAAACAATAAGGGGATTGGTTTTAAAGCTAGCCTTGAGGAATACCTTATGGACGATGAGCGTTATGTAGATAATACGAGATTACATCATAAAAGTTTCCACCTGGTTTATAAAGCTTCAGAAAATTTTCAGATTACCGCGGGATTGCAACATTTTGTTCAATGGGCAGGTACCTCACCTGATTTTGGAAAATTACCCGGCAGTTTCAACGATTACATCAATGTTTTTATCGGAAAGGAAGGCGATGATACTACAGGTGGACAAGAAGCTAATGCCCTTGGGAACCATCTTGGAAGCTATGAAGTATATATAGATACCAGGATAGCCGATTACAATGTTCAATTTATATACAATCATTTGTTTGAGGATGGATCTGGACAAGTTTTAAGGAATACCCCAGACGGGCGTTATGGTGTCTATATTGAGGATCCAAATCCCGGGAAATGGATCGATGCTTTTATATATGAATTTTATTATACGATGAATCAAAGCAAGAACTTCCCAACTTCAGATGGTGAAGACAATTATTTTAATAACAACCTGTACCGTTCCGGGTGGACCTATGAAAACAGGATTTTAGGACTTCCCTTTATAACCCTTGATGAAAACAGGTTTAGAGTGAACAATAATAAAATTATTGCACATCATATAGGAATCACAGGAATTGCTTTTGAGAAGCTTCCCTATAAACTGTTGACCAGTTACAGAAGAAATTATGGAGGTAAGGGCACTTCTATTAACCAGAACAATATCCTGTCCACC
>JAWOHC010000228.1:0-4341 GCA_046496275.1 Gillisia sp. | reverse complement strand
GAGAATGAGATCTATCCTTATGTAACCGAGGGAATTGGGGAGGATATTTTACCAAAAAATGTGGATTTTGATATCATAGACGGATTTACAAAAGTAACCGATAAAGATGCTGCAGTTTATACACGACGTCTTGCCAAAGAAGAAGGAATGTTTCTTGGAAACAGCGCAGGAGCCGCTATTAAAGGCTTACTGCAATTAAAGGAGCATTTTACAAAGGATGATGTAGTAGTGATTTTATTTCACGATCACGGTAGCAGGTATGTGGGTAAAATGTACAATGATGAGTGGATGCAGAAAATGGGATATTTAGATTAAATATTTGTAGCTTAACATTGAAGCGTCCGGTTTGGGCGCTTTTTTTTTGATGGAATAAATTGTAGGAAATAGAATGATAAAGCTCCGCAGAAATACATGATTACATCTACCCAGTCTGCAGTATACCGTGTCTCAACCAGGGGCATAAACCACTCAAAATAGATTGAATAAAAGGAGGTGAGGGTAAGTATCGGCAATAATGGCAGCAGGATAGTGGTATCTTTTTTTATATAATGCAAGGTTTTCAAACATATGGTGAGTACTACTGGCATACAAAGGAAATCATTTACATAGGAAGTGATCCAGGTTGGCATATCAACGTTGGCCCAGCTAAGAATAGTTATAGTTAGGAATATAAAAACCGCATTAAAAAAGAAGAGGTATACAGGTTTCATAGGTGATAGTTACCGCATTTTATTGGTCTCCAAATATTTCGGGGAGTAATTTGCATATCTTAATGGATTATATCGAGTTTCTTTACACTCATATTATACCAGAAAAATTGAAACAATAAAAGCCAGAATTAATCCTACGACCATTACCACGATCCAAATTGTATAACCTGTCTTGGCAAGACCTCTTATTATGGCATTTTTATGTTCATTTAAAGGGGTTTTAAAGCCAATGTTAAGGGGGTCGGTTTTTCGATTCCTCTTCTTTTTATAAGGAATAGCATCCTGGTTTTCTTTATTGGAATGAGCATCTTCTTTGGGTTTCATATTCTTGGTTACAGCGACAAATTGTTAGGCTTGTTGATTAATGGAATAATATAACTAAAAAGCATCCTAATCCAAAAAAATGAAGAATACTTTGGGGTAGTTTAACAAAAAACCCTGCCAGGAAATGGCAAGGTTTTTTGGTTTTTTAATTTGGGATGGTAGGCACGCCCAAATTGGGCGTGCCTACCATCCCAAATAGACCGTTCCTACTCCCATCCCCATTGAGCTCCAGGAGTTTCCACTGGTTTTGTAAGATCAAAAATCACATTGAACTCAGGATTTGGTGAACCTAATCTTTTAAGGTTGTATGTAAAGCTTTTTTCATCCAGTGTGATCCACCAGGCGTTGGTAGAAGCATACGGAATCAAATTTGCAGTTTCCTGATCGGCTGGGAAAAACTGAATAGAATCCAATCCTGAATTTGTACTGGTACCCCCATATTGTGTGACTTCATCTTCACTTCCATCTTCGTGACGGTGGTCATGTTTAAGTTTTATCCTGTCGTTTTCGTAAGTGAGTACCCAGGTTCTGGACTTGTCATCCCCTACATAAAATGGAATGGTAATTCGGCCATCTTCACAGGAACGAACATACATCGTTAAAGTTTTTCCGCTGAAACTATCATTAGTAACATGTTCTGCTAATTTGCCTTCGTAAGCTTTTCCGCAGTGAGATTTAAGGTTTTCCCAAAATTGGGCTGCTCCTGATTTTTCCTGGGAAAAAGCCATGGTTCCGGAGAGGATAAGAACTGTTAAAAGAATTTTTTTCATGTTGGTATTTCTAAGATTATTGTAAAATTGTTATTAATTGGTCTAAAATACATCATTTTGATAACAAAATTCCTGTCACTGAAAAAATTTCTGTTTCTATTATCCTTTATTGGATTTTTATCCGGGTGCAGTTCTGTAAGAGAAATAGGTACACCCAATGCTGCAGATTTTAGCTATCTCGCTTTAGGAGACTCGTATACCATTGGGGAAAGTGTCCCGGTAGCACAACGTTGGCCGGTGCAGCTTACCGAAATGCTGCGAGCGCGTGACTATAAGATGGCAGCACCAAAAACAATTGCAAGAACTGGCTGGACCACCAGGAATCTTTTAGATGCCATGGAAACCGAGCTCAGGGTGCAGCAGGATTTTGATCTTGTTTCCATTTTAATTGGAGTAAATAACCAATATCAAAATAAAAGCATTTCAGAATTTGAAACTGAGTTAAATGAACTTTTCAGAAAAGCGATCAATCATTCCCGAACCCGTGAAAAAGGGTTTTTTGCATTGAGTATCCCGGATTATGGGGCCACACCTTTTGGGGAGGAAAATATGGAAACCATAGGTAGGGAAATCGATGAATTTAATGCCGTTTTTAGAAAAGTTGCCGAAGCCCATAATGTAGCCTTTTTTAATATTACTCCTATCTCCAGGGATGCAAAAAACAATCCCGCACTAACCGCAGCGGATAAGCTTCACCCCAGCGGACTTATGTACCAATATTGGGTAGATTTGATAATTGATGATGTAGCAAAGCAACTTCCTGAAAAGTAAAACCGGAATTTTATAGCAGATTATAAATTCGTAATGAATTATAATTGAGTTTGTTAGCTAAAAAGGCTTATTTTTAGTTAATGCAGGAAGATTTTCTACATTACATCTGGCGCTTTAAGAAATTTGATTTTGGCAATGCCAAAACAGTTTCCAATTTGCCGTTAACCATTATAAATACCGGAACTCCAAACCTTAATTCAGGACCCGATTTTTTTAATGCAAAGATGGATATTGGGGGACAGTTGTGGGCCGGAAATGTAGAGATCCATTTAAATTCTTCAGATTGGTATTTGCATAATCACGAAACCGATCCCAATTATGATAATGTAATTTTACACGTGGTGTGGAAGGATGATGTGGAAATATTCAGAAAAGATAATTCTCCTATTCCAACACTGGAATTGCAGGATTTGATCCCGGAGTTGACACTACAGAATTACAGGAATTTATTAATTGCTCCCAATGATAAATGGATTAACTGTGAAAGGGATTTCCATAGCTTCGATGATTTTGAAATGCAAAACTGGCTGGAGCGAATGTACTTTGAACGCCTTCAGGACAAGTCGGAAATTATACTGGACCTTTTGAGGAACTCCGGAAATAACTGGGAGGAGGTATTGTTTAAATTGCTGGCAAGGAACTTTGGTCTCAATGTGAATGGTGGGGCTTTTTTAAATATGGCGCAAAGCATTGATTTTAAAATAATTCAGAAAAATCAAAATTCACAACTTGCTTTGGAAGCGCTTTTTTTAGGGCAATCTGGCTTACTCGAAGATCGCATAGAAGATATGCAATTCAAAAAATTCAAGAAGGAATATAAATTTCTTAAACGTAAATTCAGTTTGGAAAATAAGTACGTGGAAAGGGCAAAATTTTTCAGGCTAAGACCCGATAATTTCCCAAATATAAGGCTCTCACAGCTGGCCGGTTTATATCATAGGCTGCCCCATCTTTTTTCGATGATAATCGCAGCAAAAGACAAAGCCCAACTCTATGAAATTTTTGAAGTAGAAACTTCTGATTATTGGAAAACCCATTATTCCTTCAACAAACCGCATCCTTCAAAAAGAAAATTTCTCACAAAAAGCTTTAAGGATCTGCTAATCATAAACACTTTGATTCCTTTAAAGTTTTGTTATTCAAAAAAAACAGGAACTGGGGCGGGTGAGGATATCCTGGAATTAATGGAAGAAATAATTTCAGAAAAAAACGGAATAACAGCGAAATTCAATAATTTAAGAGAGAACACCTCCATAAATGCGTTGCAGTCCCAGGCATTACTTCATTTAAAATCTCAATATTGCGATAAAAATTTATGTTTGGATTGTAATTTGGGAATAAAATTAATTCAAGGTTTTAGGTAATGCCTATATTTGTACTATGCTTAAATTTATTTACTCAATCCGCCATTATTTTGAACGAAATGGTTTCTATGTGTCTTCCAGGTTGGCAGATAAGATTGGTATTAGAGCAAAAAGTATACGTTTATTCTTCATCTACTTATCATTTGCCACAATGGGATTTGGATTTGCGATCTATTTGACCCTGGCATTCTGGTTAAAAATCAAGGATCTTATTTATACAAAGCGCACTTCGGTTTTTGACTTGTAAGGGTGTTAAAATACTGTATTTCAATTAAATAGGCGTTAATTGATGTTTGATTTATTGTGGTTTAAATGAAGATTATTTGTAAATCAAAATTTGGGTGATCAATTAAATTAACAAATCATTTACATTTTAACTTGTAAAAATTTGAAAAAGGCTAT
>JAWOHC010000149.1:0-5872 GCA_046496275.1 Gillisia sp. | reverse complement strand
TGTTTTTACTTTTTTGATTCTGCAACAGAAACTTTACGGAATTCCTTTAAAAGCTTTTCCAAATCCAAGGATGATTTTCTTGCTCTGGTTCCGGCGGCTTTATTACCACCTTCTAATTGAGCATTGGCTTCTGTTTGGAAAGATTCAAAAGTAGTTTGGATGTTTTCAACAAGATTTTTCATAATAAAATTTTAGATTAAGTATGCTAAAATAAAAGAATCCATTGTTTCCACCGCACCTTTTATGTTATACTGTTCCTAATTTTAACCAATGCATTGGCCTGGCATAGGTTAGGAAATTAGGATTCAAATAGAGTTTTTCTTATTTCAGCTATTTGGCATCCAAAAGCCGTGGGATTGTTAATTTCTCAGGAGATAATCTTCTGAAAAATCGGATGAAGTTAAAAATGATCCCAAAGAATACTATCGTAAATTAAAAGCAGGAGCGCTATAAGGTTTTCCGGATAAGGACTATTCTTAAAATTAAAACCTTCCGGTAATTCCCGGAAGGTTTTAATTTTATTTCAAAAAAAATGGTTCTCGCCCTTAAATTAGCCCCGTAATATTCCCCTCTAAATCTACTGATATATTTTCTGAAGCAGGGTGCGCTGGCAATCCCGGCATTCGCATCATATCTCCGGTGATAGGGATAAGAAATCCGGCACCGGCAGCTATTTCAATTTCTCTAACATTTAATGTGAATCCTGTTGGTCTTCCTAAAATAAGAGGATCATCAGACAAAGATTTCTGAGTTTTGGCAATACAAACCGGCAAGCCTTCCAGACCCAGATCTAAAATCGTCTTAAGATCCCGTTTGGCTTTTGGAGAAAACTCAACTTTTTCTGCACCATATATCTTTTTTGCAACAGTTTCAATTTTAGACACTACATCCTGTTCCCATCGGTAAAGGGGCTTAAATTCAGAATTATTTTCTTCGATGGCTTCCAGTACTTTTGTAGCGAGGTCAAGAGCGCCTTCTCCTCCTTTAGCCCAACCATCAGAAAGGGCCACTTTTACATGTAGTTTCCTGGCCAGATCAAAAATCACCTGTATCTCTTCATCGCTATCGCTGTAAAATTTATTGATGGCGATAACCGGGGTAATATTATATAGTTTTGTATTTTCCAGATGTTTTTCAAGGTTAGGAAGCCCTTTTATCAAAGCGTCTACATTAGGAATAGTAAGTGTATTTAAAGCTGCTCCCCCGTGATATTTGAGGGCCCTTATTGTGGTGGTCATTACCACTACCTTTGGAGCTAGCCCCGCACTCTGACATTTTATATCAAGGAATTTTTCTCCACCAAGATCAAAGCCAAAACCAGCCTCGGTAACGGTGTAATCTGAAAGACTCATCCCCATTCGGGTTGCAATAACCGAGTTCGTTCCCTGAGCGATATTTGCAAAAGGCCCTAGATGAATAATTGCAGGATTTCCTTCAATGGTCTGTACCAAATTAGGCTTAAGCGCGTCCTTAAGCAAAGTTGCCATAGCACCTTCGGCATTAAGATCACGTGCATAGATTGGTTTTTTCTGGAATGTATAACCAATAAAAATATTTCCTAAACGTCCCTTTAGATCGTCCAGGTTTTCCGTCAGGCACATGATCGCCATGACTTCTGAAGCTGCGGTAATATCAAAACCACTTTCCCGTGGAATCCCCGAACCGGTTCCTCCAAGGCCTATGACAATATTCCGCAGGGAACGGTCATTCATATCCATCACTCTTTTTAAAGTAACAGTACGGGGGTCAAGTCCCAGATTGTTGGTTTTTGACTGAATATTGTTGTCAACCAAAGCAGCAAGCAGGTTGTGTGCCTTTTCAATTGCCGAAAAATCTCCTGTGAAATGAAGATTGATATCTTCCATTGGGAGCACCTGAGAAAAACCTCCTCCTGTAGCACCTCCTTTAATTCCAAATACCGGACCTAAAGAGGGCTCACGCAAAACTACTGTGGTCTTCTTTCCTAGCCGGTTCAAGGCTTCCGAAAGTCCTATGGAAACGGTTGTCTTACCTTCCCCTGCCGGAGTGGGTGATATAGCAGAAACCAGGATCAGGTTACTGTTCTTTATCTTTTCCTTATCAATTCCTGAAAGCGGAAGCTTGGCCTTATATTTTCCGTACATTTCAATTTCTTCGGAATCAAGTCCTAATTTTCGGGCAATTTCAGTAATGGGTTTTAATTCGATTTTTTGGGCAATTTCAAGGTCGCTAAGTGGTGTAGTGGTTATCATTTATTTCTTGCTTTTGATTACTCAAAATTACTCTTAATAGCAACTTTGAAAAATGACAGATATCAGGTTATATTAAATTATTCACAAGTTTTTGCAAGTTTACATTGCATGGAATGCAGTTTTCGCAAGTTATTTTGCTTAGCAGTATTAATTGCGTTTTACTCTTAAATAACTTTTCCAGCAAGATATCGCAATACATCGTAGCCATCTATTAATACAATGAAATATTATCTTGATTGGTAATAGCTTTATCTATTTCTTTAGTAATAAACTGTAATAGTCCAAAGTGGTTTGCTACTTTTAATACATTATCCAGCGTAGCATTTTTTCCGTTTTCTATATTCTGAATGGTTGTGCTGGAGACCTCTAAAACTTCTGCGAGTTGTTTCCGGGATAAATCGTTTGATTTGCGAAATTGTTTACAAGCCTCGCCAATCTTAACTTTGACCTGGTTTATTGTTGTAATTTCTAACATATTAATACCATTATATCGGTTAAATCTAGGCGAAAATTGACATAACAACCAATATAATGGCTAAATTATAACATCTTCAAAATATCTTTTAATGTGTTATGTTTAATTTTAATCTCCTTGAGATGATCAAAAAGTTAAACCTTGTTAAAAGGAAACCTATTTTGGCACCTGAATTTTCACCCTTTTGGAACCTCTAATCAATGCTAATTTTCTATAAATTAGGTGGTTCCCTCCTAATTCGCAGTTATGCTGCAGCTTAAAATAGGAATCAAGCGGGAATGTGAAAAGATAAGAAAGCCATTACGAGAGATAGGATGCTTATCTTTGATGCTTCAGCCTAGCAGGCCGCGTTAGCCGCCCTGGAAGATTTTTCCGGGAATCTTCTGCCATAAAAAATGGCGCGATAACTGCGAAGACCTAATGTTAGACTACTAATTCCCACTGGAGATCCGGCTAATTTCTGAAATTGAAAAACGCCAAATAGAACATAGCCTTACCTACTCACAAATTTTAAAAATGGCCATAGAAAACATACCCGAAATATTTAAAAACAATAAAACAAATCAGGATCTATTTGTCTACGATTTTAAAATGACCAGTGATGTTGTAAAAAGCAAAGTGAAACTAAGTATGAATATGTTCAGTTTTTTACAAGTTGGTAAAAAGCAGGTGCATTTTGCAGACACTTCAATTGCGGTCAATAAAGCGCAATCTTTGCTCATAAAAAAAGGGAATAGCCTTTGGACCGAACTGCTGGACAACGATATTTATTATTGCAAATTATTCTTCTTTTCTGAAACAAAACTCCAGGAGTTTTTAAATAAACACACTGAAAATATTCCCCCAATTAAAGAAGAAATACCTTATTTTGTTATTGAAAACGATGCCTACATCAGCTCTTATTTAAACACTTTATCTACCATTAGCACGGAACCTTCAGGTTTTATGGAAAATTTACTTTCGGTAAAATTTGAAGAAATCATGCTCTACCTTATTAATAAATATGGAAACAAATTTGAAGTGTATTTACACTCTTTAATTTCAAAAGAAGCCTCCCTATTTCAAAATGTGATAGAACGCAATGTGAATTCCAACCTGAAACTGGAAGAGATCGCGTTTTTATGCAATATGAGCCTTTCTACTTTTAAACGTCATTTTAAGAGTGAATATCATATAGCTCCCGGAAAATGGCTGCAGGACAAGAGATTACAAAAAGCTAAAGAAACCTTACAGGAAGGCAATTTAAATCCGTCAGACATCTACCTGGATTTTGGTTATAACAACCTTTCAAACTTCAGTATAGCCTTCAAAAACAAATTCGGGATAAGTCCAAAGAAAATACAACAACATTCAAAAAACACCCTACATCATTAATTTTCAATGAGTTAAACTTATCCTTAGTCATTCTGAATTTTTTCACTGAATAAATTTGACCTTTTTTCATAAGTCTTTGAACTTTAGCGGTAACCTCTTAACGTCACTCTCCTCCTACCTTTGCCTTGTTATTTAAACAGCATATTTTGCTGTCAAATAACAATTGTTTAATTAAAAGATACAACTATGGCAAATGTAACAAGACCCGATTTTAAAGAAAAATACGGCAATTTTATTGGAGGTAAATTTGTAGAACCCGTTAAAGGGGAATATTTTGATAATGTATCGCCTATTGATGGGAAAGTGTTTACCAAAGCTGCACGATCTACTCAGGAAGATATCGATCTTGCCCTGGATGCGGCACACCAGGCGTTCCCAACCTGGAGCAAAACCTCTGCAACCGAGCGAAGCAATATGCTGCTCAGGATCGCCCAGGTAATGGAGGACAATCTGGAATACCTGGCAACCCTGGAAACTATTGATAATGGAAAGCCAATCCGTGAATCCCGCGCCGCCGATATTCCGTATTGCATTGACCACTTTCGCTATTTTGCGGGTGTGATCCGTGCAGACGAAGGCAGTATTTCTGAACATGACCAACATACCGTAAGTATTGTTCTTCACGAGCCTGTTGGCGTAGTGGGTGAAATTATTCCCTGGAATTTCCCAATGCTTATGTTGGCATGGAAAATTGCTCCGGCCCTGGCAGCAGGATGTACCGTGATCGTAAAACCCGCGGAACAAACCCCAACGAGTGTGATGTGTTTGATGGAACTTATAGGTGATATCTTGCCTGCAGGAGTCCTAAACATTGTTACCGGTTTTGGAAACGAAGCTGGACAAGCACTGGCCACATCTAATCGTATTGCCAAGCTTTCCTTTACGGGATCTACTGAAACTGGACGTAAAGTTTACCAGAACGCGGCAGAGAATATTATTCCTGTAACGATGGAATTGGGTGGAAAATCCCCAAATATCTTCTTCCCATCTGTTGCCGATCACGATGATGCGTTTTTTAGCAAAGCGATTGAAGGAGCTTTAATGTTTGCGCTTAATCAAGGTGAAATCTGTACGACTCCCTCAAGAATTTTAGTTCACGAAAGCATTGCGGATCTCTTCATCGAAAAAATGGTTGCGAGAATCAAAAAAATCAAATCGGGAAATCCTCTCGATCCCGAAACCATGATAGGTTCCCAGGTTTCAAAAGGTCAATTTGATAAGATCTTGAGCTATATAAATATTGGAAAAGAAGAAGGCGCTGAAGTATTGGCTGGTGGCGATGCCGGTAACTATGATGGAGAGTTGGCAAACGGATATTACATTCAACCAACTATCCTGAAAGGGAACAATAAAATGCGTGTTTTTCAGGAAGAAATTTTCGGACCTGTTGTAGCTTTAACAACCTTCAGTTCAACCGAAGAAGCTATTGAAATTGCAAACGATACCATTTATGGTTTAGGCGCAGGAGTTTGGAGTCGTGATGCCCACGAACTATTCCAGGTCCCAAAAGCAATTCAGGCCGGTAGGGTTTGGGTAAACCAATACAACACCTATCCTGCTCACGCTCCATTTGGAGGGGTTAAACAATCAGGATTTGGTCGTGAGAACCACAAAATGGCTTTAGACCATTACCGTCAGGTAAAAAATATGCTGGTCTCTTATGACAAAGAACCCGTTGGTTTCTTTTAAATAAAATAGGTTTTAAATTTTTAACAAACCCTGGACTTGTCCGGGGTTTGTTTGTTTAAAAGAATCAATTAGTATGTTATGCTCACAAAATTTTGATATGCTT
>JAWOHC010000120.1:0-5236 GCA_046496275.1 Gillisia sp. | reverse complement strand
TGGTTAAACCTGAAGAAAAACTTTCCTGGATTTGAGAGAGCCAATTCATACCCGTCTACTGAATTATGAGCTGCTTTTTTTATGAGATATTGCGTGGCCTTTTTTTCGGGCTTCACCCACATTGCAATGGTAATAGCTTCTGTAAAATCAATTGAATTATTATCCGCTACCGTAGCATATTGGTTTGATCCATTAAACCTAATGGCCTGTCCATCCTTTCCTGCTATCCATGTTGGATTCCCTGAAATTATCCCAAGATTTCCATAATCTGTTCCATCAATTAAAGTTGAGCCGCTTCCTTCGTCCATTTTCCAATGAGCAATTAATGGGGAACCTGAACTTGCAGAGGCAGTTGTAAATCTCCAAACCGTAGACCATCCGCTCTGTGTTTGGCCTTTCATTGCCCTAACTCTCCAGTAATAGGTCCTACTGTTCAATAGCCCCGAAACCGCTATTGATGTACTCACTACATCATTTTGTTGCCACCCTATTGTTGTAAAGTTTTCATTTTCAGAAACCTGAACTTCATATTTTTCTGCTCCATCTGAAGGATTCCAGCTTAACGTAGGTGAGGTTGATAGATTATTACTAAAATTCGTTGGAGAGCTAAGGAGTGGTGGTTGCAGTTCTGGGATAAGGTTTCCTTCTGTAGCAAGAACACCCACAGCATGGGTATTAGTAGAAGCTAATACAACGACCTCCGAGGTAAAAACATCCTTAGAACTGGTTGGATTATTGCTTACACCATTAATCAATGTAAACTCCTGTCCAAATGAGATATTTGATGTTGAGGATTCCCGGTAATACATAACCCCTCCACCATTTTTTTCAGGGTAAATCACCCTTACTTTATTAAGTTCCTCATTAAGTATAACAATAGGCCTGGTCCCATGTCCCGATACGTTATAAAGATTGTCCCAGACCCCTGAGGGCCTACGAACCAGAAGGGCAATGACGGGAAATCCACTTCTGTCATAGCTTGTTTTAACAGCGCTATAAAGCGTGCCGTCACTTGCCACTGCAAGGTTCATGTGATCATCGGCCATTCCAGAACCAACATTTTGAGCAGATTGCGATGCAGGAACTTCATTGGCACTCCAACTTGTAGGGTTTGCTCCATCGGTATGTGTTCTAAATCCAAATCTTTTGGCATTTTGATCAGACCAGAATACGCCCACTTTTCCGGGAAGGGCGATTACTGCACTAATATCACCTAAAGTTACCGTATTGGCCAACGTAATTGGAGCACTCCAGTTATTGTATGGGGAATCACTCCATTTCACAATAATATTATTGGAACCATTATAGGCAAGCCACATTCTGCTATTCCCGTCGATATCGATAGTTGCTGTCTTTGTGGAGCTTTCCATTTTTAATCCTACCGTTGAAGTTCTCTTAGACCATAGTTGATATGTACCCAACACTTCAGAATATTCCACAGAAACCAATTGAGAAGAGGCTCCTTGAAAAAGAAGGATATGCGCTGCATTCCCCAGCTTTTTAGTATCGGCCTTTGAAGAGGTCCTGTTAGAGAGTCTCAAGACATTGATCCAGGTTCTTCCATCTAATCTCCAAAGGTGAGTGCCTGAAGAATTTGGTAAGACAGCCCAATGTTTCCCTGCATAAGACCAAACCTTTGCCTGTGGTTTCTCTCCGGTATCTGTGGAAACAGGAACAGGATCAAGATTTGTAATAGAGGTGAATCCCGACTGAGCCTCTATTTTGAAAATTATAAATAGGACACAAATCAGAGAAATCGTTAAGTTTTTCATGTCGCTTTTAATTAAATTTCCGGGAGGATTATTTGAAGTTCAAACTGTAATCAGCAAAAAAGGTTTTTTCAACTTAAATCGATAAAAAACTTTTAAATAAAGGATCTTTAATTTCTTACAATAAACCAAGAAAAACAATTGGGAAAATCCCCCAAAATTGTAATTGATTTAATTTAAAATCAGTAAATCAAATTCTAAATGGTTCAGGGAAAGCAGTATTTATATCAGGGGAAGCCCAAAACCCCTTATATATCAAAAAAATCTAAAAGCACCTATTTTAACAAACCATAGCGATGCGCTTTTTGCAAACCTGTAGCGTTAAATAGGGTTTCAAACAAGTTTTCTACCATTGAGGAGGGGTAAATACCTCCACCCTCTTTAGTCCATCTGTATAAATCTGCATGGTCTACAATAGCTGGATGCCCTTTCCTTATAACAACATCCACTTCCCTATAACCAAGTGCTTTTAAAACAGATACCCGGTGATTGCCCTGAAGTAAAACAAAACGATAATCATTTCCACGCTTCAAAAAATAACCATTTACAGGATCCATATTTGTTAGACCAGCATTGTATCCATTATTTTTTATCGATTCATAAACACTTATTAAGCGCCGAAACTCCCTTTCTCCATATTCCTGATCATGGGGGCCATAGAATATCCATCCGGAAGTAGGTAACTGCTTTCCCTGAATATTCATAAAAGAACGCACGCCTGGTTTTCCCAAGGTCCAAACACTTCTAATAAATTCATTGGTTGGTGGCCAGTCACAAAATGGTTTTAAAGGGTTTTTTATGTGATCTAGGAGCACCTCCTGTACATTATTCGGACAGTAATTCTGGTAAAGCCTTGCCAGTGTGGAATCCTGAAACCGTAAATTTGGATTTTCATTATATTCCTTAAGAGTTTCTAAAAAGGGATGCCAGCCATCCTCATAATAAGAAAAACCAACTCTTGATGTAATGGAAGTTATATCCACTTTAAAAGGAGAATAATAAGGATCCTCATTGCCTTTTTTTATTTTTTCCGGGAGATCTCTGGCAAATAATTTATAGGAAGGCAAGTTCCACCAATCTCCTTTCTCTCCAACCAGTTCATAACCAAAATGCCTGGCAAAATAAGAAGCATAAGGCCTTAATTTAAAAAGGGAACGCAGAATTGAAGGAACATTTTTTTGGAAACCAGGGTGCAGATTCATGTTTTTTTTAATCTTGGATTCAAATCAAAACAGTTGTGTTAATAGGATTACAATTCTTGTAATTCAACCATTTTTTTAAATTTAGATGAATTCAGAACTAATTCGCTGAAACTTCCCTCATTCACAATTTCTCCATTATTCATCACTATAATTCGATCCGCATTTTTTATTGTCGATAATCGATGAGAAACTAAGATGATGGTATATTTACCCTTTAATTCTTCTATACTTTTTTGAATTGCTTCTTCCGTCTCAGAATCTAAAGCAGACGTGGCTTCATCCAGGACCAGGATGTCTACATCCTTAAAAAGCTCCCTGGCAATAGATATTCGTTGCTTTTGCCCACCACTTAAATTAACACCGTTATTTCCTAAAATCGTATGTTCTCTTTTTGGTAATTCCCTTATATAGTCATCAATAGATGCTTGTTGAATTGCCCACCAGAAGCGTTTTAAGTTTTCGGGAGTAGGCTCTGACCAAAAACTAATATTGTTAAAAACCGTATCTGTAAAAATCACAGGATCCTGCGTGATGTACCCTATTCTTCTTTGGAAACTCTCTCTATTCAGGTACATACTGTCCACACCATCAATTAAAACCTGTCCTTCCTTTACCGGCATAAGGGCAGTAATGATATTAACCAGCGTTGTTTTTCCACTTCCGCTTTCTCCAACAATGGCAACCGTTTCATTTTTCTTTATTTCTAAATTGATGTTTTTAATAATTAATTCTTCTGCATATCCAAATCCAATATTGTTAAGTGCTATTTGGTGTTCAAACCGCTCTATTTTCAAATTCCCTTCAGGTTCTATTGATTTTTCCAGCTCCTGTTCAAAAGCGGTCATATTATCCATAGATCCGGAAACAGCCAAAAATTCATTATAATAAGTTTGTAACTGGATTAAAGCAGATAGGGCCCGGTAAAAGAACAGCAAACTCAATAAAATTGTTCCAATGCTTCCGTCTAAAAAATTCACTTGAATAAGTATAACCACACTTACTACAATGATGAGAACAGGCTCCCTAATAGCCGTAACCAGGGATCCTAATTTCCCGATTTTTTTATTATGCTTTTCGATTTTTTCTATGCTTTTTTTGAGCTTTTTATTATATTCCTTTAAATAACCGGTGGCCTTGAGATATTTAAAATTGTGAACAAACTGAAGTATTAACCCCTGATAAAAATTTAAACCTTTTGTAAGTTTCCTGGAAGAAATTTTAGTGAGTTTGTATATCCTGTTATAGATAAAATTGGTAAGCCCACCTCCAATACATATTAATATTGCGAATTTTGCATCGATTAAGATTGCAAACACCATATAAACCACTACCATAACAGTTTGTTGGAAAGCTCCGAAATACCCTAAATATGCCTTGGACATTCTCATCACTTCTCCAGTCATGGTATTTTGAATTCTTCCTGCATTTGCCATTACAAAGGATTTGTAAGACATTTTCGCCAAAGCATTAGATAAATTTATTCGCATTTTTTTGATAAAAAACTGCTTTAGAACTACTCCATAAATTCCTTTAATGTATTGTGCGAGGCCTTTAAGAATAAAAAAAACGGTCATCATCATTAATATGCTAAATAAGGTGGGGCTCCACCCGAGGCTCTCCATGCCATCCCATAAAAAATTGAGATTTCCCAAACCTCCCTTATCTACCGAGTTATCTCCAACCATTTGTAACAAAGGAAGGAACATGGCCAATCCAAAACCGTCCAGAACACCAACACAAATATTCAGGAACATGGCAATAAAAATACGGTAGCCAAGTCGTTTATAGAAGTACGTAAAACTTGTAAAATACCTGGCCATAAATTTTTCTGAAGCTTCGTTCATTTTATTTTCTGTTACTTAAAATCGCATTTAAATTTCATGCTTCAACCTGTAAAAGCTATTTTTCCTGAAAAATGGAATTTCAGTTCTTTGGCGTTTTTGCTTTCCTGCAGAAGGTTGTCTTCCTTCACTATATTTCAGCTAAAATCAATTTTTTGATAAAATTATTTTCTTCAATCCTGGATAGAGCTGTTCAAATAGATATTGTTGCCCCTTTTCATTAAGGTGGATATTGTCGAGATAATGATCCTCCCGGGCACCGGGCAAACCGGTGACTACACGAATATTATTATTCTGGGCAAACTCAAGAATCAACTGTCCTTTTTTAACAGTTAGAATTAAAACAAGCGATACAGTTAATAATGGCATTCATGAAATTCGCACAGCTTCAAATTTTTCCAAAGAATTACCGCATCATATCGTC
>JAWOHC010000014.1:0-10936 GCA_046496275.1 Gillisia sp. | reverse complement strand
GTTGGAATAAGGGTTAGGAAAACAATTGAGGAAATGAGGTAAAAAATAAGGATAACGTACTTCTTTTTTTCAAATACAGGAATTGTGCGAATAAACAGGAGATCCTTTATTAGGAAAAGGTTTACAAAGATTGTGATACACAATAATAAAATGGTGGCATTAGGTTCAAATTTAATATAGCTAAATAATATGAAGAAGACAATATGAACCCCGTATAGCGCATAGCTCTTTAAACGCAATAATTTCTCAAGTTCCAATAGACAAATGAAACCAAGAAGAAAAAAAAGTGAAACAAAGATAAATTCTGATGAAATTATGGAAACTACCAAAATAGCAATATACAATAATCCAGATATTGTTCTTATAATAGATTCCTTCATATTTTATAGATCTTCTCGAAGCAGCAAATATAGGTTTTTTGTGCTACTGCCATAGCTCATAAAATCGCCTTCCTTTTGGGTCTCAAAACTTTTAATAGTAGTAATGTTGGAAGGGATGCGTTGCTTATTATTGGATTTAATGCCTCTTAAGCCTTCTCCAATAGTATCAACCAGCTGGCTGGTGGATGCGAGAATGATAAAGTTATCAGGTAATTCGTTGAACTTTTTCTCATTTATCTGGTTAGAAGAAATTAAAATCGAACCATCATTGGCAATTAGGTATTCACAGGTAGAAAGAAAAAAGGAGGAACTGCCACTTTTGGTAAATTCCAGGTTGAACTTATCAAATTTGCTTCTTAAATTATCATCAAAACAACAACAGGAAGTTTCATACCAATCATTTTCTAACAAAATATTATCGAAAGCCTCTAAAACCTCGGTGTCATTTTCACAATATAGAAACTTACCACCGTTATTTTTGAAATTCAACATGAATCGTTCGTCTGTGGGAAGCTTTAAATCTGGCATGTACTTGCCTCGGTCAGCCTTTTCGGGGATGTCCTGACCTTTGTCTGATTTAGATTTAGGGTTTAAAAAGTTTCTAAATAGACTCATAGTGAAAGATAGGGGTTATTATGGCGCCTTTAAATCAAAGGTAAAAAAATCTTAATCTAACGCTACATTAAATTAAGATTTTTTATAAGAGTTATGATTTATTTATTAACCGAAGTGTCCTCAGGAACTTCTGAGTCTTCAGATGGTTTGTCATCACCATCCTTATTCTCTTCCTTATTGTTTACTTCTTTATTTTTCGGAAAGTAGTCAATTTGCTCTCTTTCTGCGAAAGGACGGTCTCCAAATATCTTTTGAAGGTCGTCTTTAAAGATCACTTCTTTTTCCAATAGGATATCTGCCAACTGGGTTAATTTATCTTTATTAGCTTCCAGCAAGGCAATAGCCCTTTGGTATTGTGTTTCTATTAAATTGGAAATTTCCTTATCTATTAATTCTGCTGTTTTCTCACTGTAAGGCTTGGTGAAATTATATTCACTCTGGCCTGTGGAATCATAGAATGTAAGGTTTCCAACTTTATCATTAAGTCCGTAGATGGTGACCATGGCGCGTGCTTGTTTTGTCACTTTTTCAAGATCGCTTAACGCTCCGGTTGATATTTGATTGAACATCACCTTTTCTGCCGCTCTTCCACCCATGGTGGCACACATTTCATCCAGCATTTGTTCCGGTCGAACAATAAGTCGTTCTTCAGGCAAGTACCATGCGGCACCCAGGGATTGACCGCGGGGAACTATCGTTACTTTCACCAGAGGAGCAGCATGCTCTAACATCCAGCTTGCCGTTGCGTGGCCGGCTTCATGGTATGCGATTGCTTTTTTCTCTTCCTGGGTCATGATTTTATTCTTCTTCTCAAGTCCGCCAACAATTCTATCAACAGCATCAAGAAAATCTTGTTTTCCTACCGCTTTATGTCCTTTACGGGCAGCTATTAAGGCCGCTTCATTACAAACATTGGCAATATCTGCCCCAGAAAATCCAGGGGTTTGTTTCGCAAGAAATTCTACATCCAGTTCTTCTGCAACCTTTTTGATTGGTCTTAAATGGACTTCAAAAATTTCTTTACGTTCTCTAACATCCGGAAGGTCCACATATATTTGGCGGTCAAATCGTCCTGCACGCATTAAGGCTTTATCCAAAACATCTGCACGGTTAGTCGCAGCTAAAACAATCACGTTAGTATTTGTGCCAAAACCATCCATTTCAGTAAGCAGCTGGTTTAACGTGTTTTCACGTTCGTCATTAGAACCGGACATGTTGTTCTTTCCTCTTGCACGTCCTATCGCATCAATTTCATCAATAAAGATGATTGAAGGTGATTTTTCTTTAGCCTGTTTAAACAAATCCCGAACTCTTGACGCTCCAACACCAACAAACATCTCTACAAAATCCGATCCTGATAAAGAAAAGAAAGGAACCTTTGCCTCACCGGCAACGGCTTTTGCCAAAAGGGTTTTTCCTGTTCCCGGAGGTCCTACCAATAATGCCCCTTTAGGAATCTTACCTCCCAATGAGGTGTATTTATCCGGTGTTTTAAGAAAGTCTACTATTTCCTGTATTTCTTCTTTAGCTCCTTCCAGCCCTGCAACATCTTTAAAGGAAGTTTTTACGTCGGTATTTTGGTCAAAGAGCTTTGCTTTGGATTTCCCTATATTGAAAAGCTGTCCTCCAGGACCTCCTCCGCCACCACCACTCATTTTTCTCATAATAAATATCCAGATCCCAATTATTAAAACAAAGGGTAAAAGGGTAAGTAAAATGTCTCCCCAAACATTTGTTTGAGTATCGTAGGTTACGATGGTGTCCAGATTATACTCGGCTTTAATATCCCTGATGGAATTTTCGAAATTTTGAAGATCACCTATTTCAAAGGAATAGGCAGGGCCATCACCAGAAGCGAACATTTCACTTTCGGTGGCTTTTCTATGGGTATCCTGGGCTTTGGCTTCATCGGTAAGAAAAACTTTGGCCTGATTTCGGTTAACAATTAAAACCTTTTCAACGTCACCATTTCTTAAATACGTTTCAAATTCAGCCGGATTAGTTTTAACCGGTTCGTTGAAGCCCGATCCGCCAAAAATTTGAATTCCTAAAAAGACCACTATAATCGCAGCATAAATCCAATATGCATTGAATTTAGGTTTATTAGGCTCTAATTTTTTATTCGGTTCCTTATTTGCCATTCTTAGTTGCTTATTTTTTAATAATTTGTCTCAATGGATGTAATCTTAGCATCACCCCATAGACTTTCAATATCATAATATTCTCTTATATGTTTTTGAAAAACATGAACTACAACATTTACGTAATCCATCAACACCCATTCCGCATTATCACTGCCTTCTATGTGCCATGGTTTGTCCTTAAGAGCTTTGCTTACTGTTTTTTGGATGGAATTAACGATAGCATTTACCTGTGTGTTGGAAGTACCATTACAAATTACATAATAATCACAAACGGTATTTTCAATTTCCCTTAAATCAAGAATTTCGATGTTATTTCCTTTAACTTCCTCTATTCCTTTTATAATTTGAGCTATAAGTTGATCGTTGTTTATTTCTTTTTTAATCATTAAATTTTGTTCTTTGCGCAAAGTTATTACTTTTTAGTCTTTATTAGGCTGTGTTAACATAAGAATTAACGCCTTAATTTGTCCTTTTCATACATGCGTATTATCAAAGTTAGTGCCACCGAATCTACAAATATGCTCGCCAGGGAATGGTATCATCTAAACCGAAATACCGCCCCGGTTTGTATCCACGCCTATGAGCAAACTTCTGGTAGAGGTCAACGCGGGGCAAGTTGGATTTCCAATGCGGGGGAAAACCTTACTTTTAGCGTGCTTTATCCCAAGCCTAAAGTGAAAATTCAAGATCAATTTATCTTAAGCGCAGGAATTGGACTGGCTATTCTCTTAGCTTTAAAAGAATTAAAAATTAATAATTTGAAGCTAAAATGGCCAAACGACATTATGGCAGCAAACCAAAAAATTGGCGGAATCCTCATTGAAAATATACTGAATAATGGCAGTATTGGGACCGCGATTATTGGGATTGGAATCAATGTTAATCAGATTGCTTTTCCGGGATTGCCAAAAGCGTCTTCTCTAAATCTCGTTTCCGGAAGGACTTTTGAAATAGACCAGGTACGGGACGTTATTCTCAAAAATATTGAAGCTATCATGTTAAATTTCAGGGAGGGAAATGCTGGCGATATACTGGCTGATTATGAAGAAAAACTCTTCCGAAAAAATAAAATATCCACCTTTCAACTGCCGGATGCTTCTTTTCTTACCGGTATTATTAAAGGAATAACCCCCACCGGTCTTCTTAAAGTTGAGGTGGAGGATAGTATTATTAGAACCTTTGACTTAAAAGAATTGAAATTGCTCTTTTAAAGCTTGCCCATGTTTTCGCTTAAGTTGGTAATGAATTTAGTAAGTGGCCCTTTCACCATCATCGACATCATTGCGTTGAATTTTCCGTCAAAAAGCAATTGAACGGCGCTTTGATTTTCACCTTCAGGTTCTACCAGAATGTTAAGTGAGAAGTTAAATTTTTCAGAAGTAGACCCCAGAACGACCAATCCCGGTTCCTTTGTTTCTGTGATTTTAAGTGCTATTTGCGGCATTCCTTTAAGGGTGAACAGGAAAGTATCCGAAGCGATTACTTCAAATTTTTCCATACTTTCAGGCATAACCTGTTTGTAATTTTCTACGTTGGTAAGAAAATCAAACATTTCCTGCTGACTTTTTTGAGTTGTTACTCTTGGACTTTCTAAGTTCATATTATTTTTTCCAGTTTTCCGGATCTTGTCTCCAGGTTTTTAAAGTTTCGGCTTCAGATGAGTTTATATACTTTGTTTTTAAAGCGGTTTCAATAAGAAATTCATAATTGCTTAAGGTGTACAGGTCTATATTGGCCTTTTTGAAATTTTCTTCAGAAACATCAAAACCATAGGTGAAAATTGCCAGCAATCCCTTGATGGTTACGTTTGCCTCCTTAAGCGCATTGATGGCGTTAAGGCTGCTTTTTCCAGTGCTTATAAGGTCTTCAATCACCACGACGGTTTGACCGCTTTCCAGCTTTCCTTCTATTTGATTTTTTCTTCCATGACCTTTGGCCTCCGGTCTTACATAAACAAAAGGAAGGTTCATATAATCTGCTACCAGCATCCCAATCCCAATAGCTCCGGTAGCAACTCCTGCTATTACATCCGGTTTTCCGTAGAGTTCCTCAATTTGCCGTGCAAAATTTTCCCTTATGAAATTTCTTATAGGAGGATAGGACAACACGATGCGGTTATCACAATAGATTGGAGATTTCCACCCGCTTGCCCAGGTAAAGGGTTGTTGTGGTTCTAATTTTATTGCTTTAATTTGCAAAAGCAATTCAGCTGTTTTTGTGGCTGTTTCTTTATTTAAAATCATAGTGCAAATGTATAAAGTTTTTGTAAATGATATTCCAATTATTCTTTCAACAAATAAAGATGTTGGTAATAACTACTCTTCTTTCCCTATTAAAACCGTAAAGTTAAAACAGATTATCAAGAGAATCCAGGATGGCGAGCTTTTATATGTCAATCTTTACCACGAAAATGAAGAGAAACTTTTAAAGCATCTTGAAAAGAAGCTTAAAGTTGTAAATGCAGCCGGTGGAATGGTATACAACGATAAAAAAGAAATTTTATTTATTTATAGAAATAAGCGTTGGGACCTTCCAAAGGGAAAGGTGGAGGATGGAGAAACCATGGAGGAATCTGCCATTCGCGAAGTGATGGAAGAAACAGGGGTAAGGGATTTGGAAATCGTTCGGTTTTTAAGAAAAACCTATCACGTATTTAAACGAAAAGACAAATACAGGTTAAAAGTGACCCATTGGTACGAGATGCATTCTCCATATACAGGGGAATTGATTCCGGAACTTTCTGAAGGAATAAAAAAAGTCAAGTGGAAAAATTTCGCCAAATCACAAAAGGCATTGACCAAATCCTATTCCAATATTAAATTGTTGTTTCCCAAGGAATATTTAACGACTCACCCGGAAGACCGGATAGCGTAAGTGCGACTTCTCATAATGTTCAGACTGTTTATGAATCCAGCTTAACTGTGCATAGGAGTTCTGGGAAAATTCCCGATCTGATCTTTTCTTTTCATCAAATTCTTTTTTCAAATCAGGGTTTTCTTCCAGTAACTTTTTAGCGATGTCTTCAAAAACATAGGGAGAAAACCCCTCTTTTTGTTGCAGGATACTATCGAAAAAATTCCAGTTGAAAAAGGAATCATCTGCCGTGGGTTCCAGGGTTTCTATTAAATACCTCACAGCCGGCTGAAAAGTTTTTATATAGAGATCTCCTTTTCGGAATTTTATGCTGTCCTGTGTCTTGGTAACACTGGTATTATAATGTGGATAGTGACCTTCATAAGCCTTATCCCTGGTGCTATATTCATCAATATGAGACACTTCTACCAGGATAGTGGTGTCATTTTTAATAGGGTTCATTATTACCTGATTACTTTTTAAAATTTCAATCACATTCCACCATCCCTGCGGAATTACATACGCCCTGGGAATTTCGATTCTCTCACTGGGAATAAAATTATCATAATATTCTATTTCTTTGGTGAAGGGTTTTGATTGGTCGTATTCAAGTCGTTCCTCACCTGTCACATCGCTTACAATCCTATTGGCTTCATAGCCTTTAAATTGCAATTTTGAAATAGTACTGCTATCGGCTCTAAAATCTAATGGGTAATAACGCTCTGTAAGATATTTACGCTGTGCCCGTGCCCTAAGGTCCTTGATGGTAGCCCTGTCTCTTTCGGCTATTTCAATAATTGTTTGCAGGGCACGGTAGGTTCCTTCTACCCGCTCTTTGTAAGGTTTAAGCATGTGCGTTTCAATCATAATTCCCAGGGTATTCCAAAGAGCCGCGTAGCCCGTGGAATAGCGTGGAGAATCCAAAAACTGAACAAATCCTTTTTCGGGAACCTCATTAAAAACATTTACATAGGGACTAATCTCCCATTCATGTTCCCATAATGATTTTTCAAAAGATGGTTTCATTTTTTTATCCAGATAATCACCCAGTTCTCCTCCCAGTTTATCCTTTTGGGTAAATAAATGCGTGAGGGTGTATTGGTAATCGGCACCATTGCTCACATGGGTGTCTACAAAAATATCTGGTTGAACTAAATGAAAGATCTCATAGAAACTTCGGGTGTTTCGGGTGTCGGCTTTTATAAAATCCCGGTTGAGGTCATAATTTCGAGCATTTCCCCTAAAGCCGTATTCTAAAGGGCCGTTTTGATTTACTCGGGAAGTAGCGTTTCTGTTCAAAGCTCCACCAATATTATAAACAGGAATGGTGGCAAAAATGGTGTTTTGTGGAACGGCGACAGAGTCCTGCGCCAAATCCCGGAATAGCATCATCGTGGCATCTATCCCGTCACTTTCACCCGGATGTATGCCGTTATTTACCAGAATTATAATATTGTCTTCCCTTAAATTCTCAAAATTGAAATTTTCACTTTTACTGTAAACAGCCAGGTGAAGCGGTTCCCCGCTATCTGTTTTTCCAAATTCGATGAGTTTTACAGATGGGTAAGCACTCCCGAGTTGTTTATAATATTCTATGACTTGAGCGTAAGTTGCAGTTTCTTTTCCGGATGAATTTTCAAAAACTGTTTCGAAATCAAATTCCTTAACCAGTTGATATTTAGATAAATCACAGCCTGTAAGGCAAATAACTGCAAATAGTGCAACAAAGATCTTTTTCATAAAAGTTCAATCTATTTAACTTATAAACTTAATCAAATCCCCCAATTCATCCAAAATTAAGGAAATCGAACGTAATTAGAACCTTTTGTTAAAGCAAACTTAATGCATTGCTAGATTTAAACAGATTTTAAATTTTAAGTTAATCGCACCAGTAGGTAATTCTTCCAATGGCTACCCGTCCCATTCGGGTTGGTTTTCAATGAAATTCAGGCTGTTTTACCTTTTTATAAATTTCGTGAGTTTGTTCCGGTTTAATTTATTTTTAGTAGAATGTCATTTTGCGGATAAGAGATGTTGGCAGTTCTTTATCCTTTAGCTTATTTTTGATGAAAAATAACATTAATTTGAACCTGTTATTTCTACTGAATAAAATTACCATGTTGAAGAAAACACTTTTTGCACTCATTTTTTTGATGTGCCTCGGAAAAGTTTATAGCCAAACAATTCAAGGAACCATTTTAAATGCTTCAAATTCACAACCTGTTGAAAATGTAACCATTCTCAATTTAAAAACTGAAGTGGTGGCCTTTTCAAATGCTAAAGGTGAATTTATAATATCCACAGGAGATCTTCCTGTAAGCCTTAAAATAACAGCTGTAGGATTTGAGGAGGAACAAGTTATAGTAAACTCTTTGGCGGATGAAATTCGTGTATTTCTGAAAACTTCTACGGAAGTACTTTCGGAAGTAATGATAAAAAGTACCCTTATCCCTAATGAACTGCGGAAACTTCCTACATCTGTAAGCGTAATTTCTTCTGAAGATCTTAAAAGAATAGATGCGGTTAACCTGGCGCAGGCATTCAATACTATTCCCGGTGTTTATGTTAACCAGGGAGCGCTTAACACCACGAAACTCAACATTCGTGGAATTGGAGCCAGATCACAATATACCACCAACAGGATTCAGGCTTACTTTAATGGGATCCCGCTTTCTACCGCCGAAGGGGAATTAACCCTGGATGATATAGATCCCGAATCGCTCTCCAGAATTGAAATAATAAAAGGGCCGGCTTCCAGTATTTTTGGGGCAGGGTTAGGAGGAGTTATCAATTTGTATGCAGCAGAAGGGGAAATTGATAAAACTGAAGCTACAGGAGAAGTATTGTTTGGCAGTTATGGAATGTTGAAAAAAACTATTTCTGCTTCTCACGGAACCGAAACCACTTCTCTTTTTGCGAATTTCAGCGATCTTCAAACTGATGGATATCGTGATAATGGTGAGTATACAAGAAAATCTGGACTTATTCACGGAAGCCTGAAAACCGCCGAAAATAATAAATTAAGTTTTCTCGCCAATTTCACCCGATTAAAAGCTTTTATTCCAAGTTCCATAAACGAGAGCGATTTCAGGAACAATCCGTCGGTTGCGGCATCAAACTGGGCAGCGGCTAAAGGTTTTGAATCCTATGATACAGGCTTGTTGGGGGTGTCCTATGACCATCAATTTTCCTCATCTTTTACAAATACCACCAGTGTGTATTTTAGTTTCAGGGATGGCTATGAACCAAGACCCTTTGATATTTTAAAGGAGGAAAGGATTTCGGCAGGGGTAAGGACAAAATTTAATCTTTCTGCTGAACTTTTTGATCGTCCTTCAAAAATAAGTTTTGGGGCCGAATATTATAATGAATGGTATGAGGTTGGAACCTTTGAAAATTTATATCGGGATTTTCAGGATCAGGGAAGTGTTTTGGGCCTGCGTTTAAGCAATAATGAGCAGGACAGGAATTATTCAAATCTTTTTGGACAACTCAACCTGGAATTAACCGATAGATGGGGCCTGGAAACCGGATTAAATTTAAATCAAACCAGGTATAGTCTTACCGATCTTTTTGTGCAGAATGTAGTGGACCAATCCGGGGATTATGAATTTAAAACAATTTTATCTCCCAGGATTGCTACCAGTTATGAGATTTCCAGCGGTAAAAACCTGTATGCTTCTGTAAGCCATGGATTTTCAACCCCCACGGTTGCAGAAACCCTTACACCAGATGGACAATTAAACACAGATTTGCAACCGGAAATGGGGATCAATTATGAAATTGGGTTTAAAGGTAATTGGTTGAACAATTCATTATACACGGAAGTTGCCCTGTATTCTATTCAAATAGATGATCTTTTGGTGGCTCAAAGAGTGGCAGAAGACCGATACGTGGGAGTAAATGCAGGAAAAACCAATCATAACGGAATAGAGTTTTTTACAGGGTACACTAAAAGGTTGACCCCTGAATTGATTATTAAACCCTATATAAATGCATCGATCAACTTTTTTGAGTTTGAAGAATTTCAGGACCGGGAATCAAATTTTTCCGGGAATAAATTGCCGGGAGTTCCAAGTAGCACTGTAAATGTTGGTTTGGATTTAAATATTTGGAATGCTTTAAATATATACAGCAATTTCTTCGCCGTAGGAGAGATTCCATTAAATGATGCAAATTCTGCTTTTTCAGATAATTATACGCTTTTGAATATAAAAGCAGTGTACACTATTGATCTTCTCCAGGATCTTAACTTGAGATTTACAGCAGGAATAAACAATCTTACCAATGAGAAATATGCAGCCAGCGTTCTTCCTAACGCGGTTGGTTTTGGAGGGGCAGCGCCAAGGTTTTATTATCCCGGAAACCCCCGGAATTATTTTGGTGGTGTGGGTTTGAATTATCAGTTTTAAGCTCAACAGAAGGTTTAATTCCTGGAAGTATTTAAAGAAGATTGTTTCTTAATTACTGCGAACTTTAGTTCCGGGTGCTTTGTCGTTTCGTATTAAGGTGATGAACTTCCCTGATTAGTATGGACCAGTTTTAAACATTAATTTTTAATGCTACTTGTTTTCTACTGCTGATCTAAACCGCTCCGGCTAGCTATCGGGATTCGCAGAAATTAATCTTCCCTATTTTTAGTAACGAATGCACGAATATTTTTTAGAGTCTTGTCTCCCGTCTCTTGAATCTTTACTTCCACTTTTTTTTAGTCTCTTTTCTTTATTCTATTTTCTCTTTTCCCAACTTTGTCTTTCCTCTTTATTTATCTTCTTTCGTCTGCTTAGTAACAGCATCGGGAACCATAAAAGAATAATCTCCCCCATGTTTTCTAATATCCCTAACTACGGATGAGGAAATGTGGCTTTTTCCGGAAGATGCTATTAAAAACACAGTTTCAATTCCGGCCATTTTAAAGTTGGTTTGGCCAATGGTTTTTTCAAA
>JAWOHC010000089.1:0-3340 GCA_046496275.1 Gillisia sp. | reverse complement strand
GGGCAGCCCCTGCGCTCGTCACGAGATCCGGCTTGCTGGCGGGTCGAAGGATGTTCATGACGTTCTGGTCGTTCTTCTCCATGTACCCATCCTTGTTGTAGACGGTAATAGACCAGAAGCCGTTGACAGGCACGTCCCCAAATTCGGTGGTTTTAGTTGTGGAAGTAACCGATTTGGATTTGCTTGGAGCCATCATTAACGACCCAAAAAACCAGGGAATCAAAGATTTGCACACGGTATTAGAACCTATTACCATTTCGCTGCAGGTTGATTTATAGAATGAAATCTCAAAAAAGGGAATTTAAAAACGGGAAAGTGAATGGTTTTCATCCAATATATCACTACAAAGAATTTGCAGATGCTATTGGTAAATAATTTAAGGTGCTGTTTTAAAAAATTGTAGTCAGATTCATTTTGTTTTCACAGCTACTATTTACTTTTTGAATAAGTCAATTTTAAAGTTGCAAAAAAAATCTTTTTTCCAAGGCATCTAAAACAAAATAACGGGGAAAGCCAAAAACCGACCAGAGTAGGCAAAACTAAAAATCAAAAAAATGAACGGAAGGAACAATTTTAAACTTGCAACGCTAGGCTTTGCAATTTGCCTTTTCACTTTAGGGTGTAACTCCCAACCCGATAAAAAAACTGAAAAGGAACCAACTACAACGGCAGAACCAGCAGCAGCCAAGGCAGACATGGCCACTATAAAAGCCGAGATACAAGCCCTGGAAAGTGCCTGGGCCGCAGCAGATAATGCCCGTGATGCGAATGCTATTAGTGCGTTTTATTCGGATGACGCGATAAGCTTGTCCAATAATGCTCCCATGACAAGGGGGAAAGCTGCTATTAAAAAGCAAATTGAACAAGGCCTGGCAAAAAAGGCTGAAGGTGAAACAGTAGCGTATACTACCCTTGAGGTATTTGGTGATGAAAATACAGTGACTGAGATTGGCACAGCAGAATCTAAGGATGCATCCGGCAAAGTGATTAGAACAGGTAAATATATGGCTATCTGGGAAAAGCGCGACGGAAAATACGTTTGCACCAGGGATATTTATAATGATGACGCTGTAGTAAAATAATTAAAAAACTTGTGTTTAAACCGGGGAAGTATTTTTTAATGCTTCCCCGGTATTTTTTTTTCTTTTCAAAATTGATACCCGTTTAAATTATGAGTGTCCCGCTAGGGACAACATATAGGTCACGGAAGCCCGTTCACCTTAAATTCAAATAAATATTGAGTGCCGGGACTGTGAATAACCTGCATGGTGCCATCCAGCTGCTGGGTAAGCAGTTCGATGAGTTTTTTGCCAAACCCGGTTCCTTTTATGGGTTCATCTGCTGTTTGTCCAACGCCGTTGTCTTTTACTAAGAGTTGTATTTCGTGAGCCGATATTTTATCCAAATTTATAGTGATCTCTCCCTGTTGTTTATTTGGAAACGCGTATTTGAGACTGTTCGTCAATAATTCATTTACTATTAATCCTAAAGGCACGGCCGTGTCTACATCCAGATATAATTCCGGCATTTTATAGTTGATTTTAACGTGTTCTTCTTTCCCAAAGGAATCCAAAATATGATTGCCAAGATTGAAGAAATAATCTTTCATTTCTATGGAAGAAAGATGGTTGTGTTGATATAAGCGCTGGTGAATAATACTCATTGAATACACCCTGTTTTGGCTCTCTTTCATCGCACTCACTACATTGGGATCTTTTATTTGAGCTGTTTGCAGTGCCAAAAGGCTGGATACCACCTCAAGATTGTTTTTTACCCTGTGATGAATTTCCTTCAGCAGAAATTCCTTTTCTTTATTCTGTTTCCTCAAAAGTTTATTTTTCTTTCGGTTGTTTCTGAAACTAAAAAACAACACGATTAAAAAAAGCAAAAGCAGTCCTGAAATAAGTAAAATCAGCCGCTGGGTAGCCAGTTGCTGTTTCAGTTTAATCTCCTGTAAATCGATGGTGCTTTCTTTTTGTGCTACATCAAATTCAGTTTGAAGCAGGGAGATACGCTGATCTGCTTCCGCGGTAAAAACTTCGCTTTTAAGGGAATCATATTTGGAAAATGCATCGTAGGCTTCTTTATACTCACCATTCCCTGCATACGCCATTGCCAGACTTCCAAAAGCTTTGCTCAAAAAAAACCCATCTCCAAATTCGATGGTGGCCACCTTGATGGATTTGGAGATGTTATCTATAGCAGCTTCATAATTCCCATATTGGTTTTGAAGTTCCCCAAGAGAGAGGTAGGAGCGCATAAGCATAAATGAATTATCCAGTAAATAGGCATATTTCAAGGCATTTTCCCCTGCCTCATATGCCTGGTCAAATTGTTTCAAAAAAGCGTGCAAATCTACAAGGGAAATATAAACATCGCTTAAATTATTGTAAAAACCGTAGCGCTCCCCAATAGCGATGGAACGATTATAATATTCCAACGCCTTTGAATACTCTTTTAAGCTTAAGTAATTATTCCCGACTATATAAAGCGTAAAATCATAATCAAGATCCATCAATCCGCGGGATTCAAAAAAGGAAAGCGACTTTAAACCATACTCCAGCCCGTCTTCAAATTTGCCTTGCTTCCAAAACAGGTTGCTGAGATCGCTATATGCCATCCCCATCGCCCGGCTGTCATTTAGTTCTTCCCCTAAACGAAGAGATTCCAGGGCATAATCTGCCGCCCGCCCAAGTTGCCCCCGGCGTTCATAAACGTACCCCAACTGGGTGTTTAGAAAAGCCAGATCGTTTTCCAGAACTTTTTTTTCGGCCTCCTTAAGCACTGCTTCGGCAGCACCAAGTTTTTCCTGTCGTAGCAAAATTGAACCCTGGGTAATTTGAAATCTTCCATGCCAGAGCCTATTGTTCTTTTCAGAAGTAAGTTTCAAACCTTTTTCGGTGAAATCCAGTGCAGTGATGAGATTTCGTGTATGCCAGTAATAGGCCAAATCATTTAAAACAGAAAATTTTATGGTATCAGTTTCTATTTTATCCAGGGCATCTTCCAGAATTTGCAGATAGGAACTATCAAAATCATCGGTTTCCACAAATACCTTTTTATAGGGATTGGGTTTACTAAAATCGAAGATCTGCCCATAACCGGATGTGCTGAAAAGCGCTGAAAAGAAAAGCACCAAAATGATATTTTTTCCTGTAATCACGGGTGTTTACAATAAAAAAAAATTAAAATTGAAATATACAACTAAAACCTTGTTTTTCAATGTGTTATTGATTTTTGAAGAATGAAATTATAAGAAATTTTTAAGTCCCAACAACCTCTTTTCGTATCCCGACCTATAAAAGAAGGATTTCGGCTTAACCTTTATTCATGGGATATT
>JAWOHC010000410.1:0-4747 GCA_046496275.1 Gillisia sp. | reverse complement strand
ATATCCCAGGCATGGATCCTGGTTTCCGGCCAGTTGGCAACATAAATCAAAAGATCATAATCCTGAGTGTTTCTTGCCCAAACCGGGAAACGTAAATCATAACAAATTAGCGGGCAAATCCTCCAGCCTTTATATTCCACGATCAATCGGTGGTTTCCGGCCGTATAAGTTTCATTTTCTTTGGCAAGGGTAAAAGTGTGCCGTTTGTCATAGGTTTTAAATGTACCATCCGGATATATAAAAAACAACCGGTTATAATACTTCCCATTGTCTTTGATTATAAGGCTTCCGGTAACCGCACTTTTCTTTTGGGAAGCAACATTTTGCATCCATTTAAAAGTTTCACCTTGAGGAGCCTCAGCCAGATTTTCAGCATTCATGGAAAAACCGGTGCTAAACATTTCCGGTAAAACAATGAGATCTACCTCCTGATTTATACTATTTATTTTTTCCGAAAATAACTCCCTGTTTTTCGGAGGATTCTCCCAGATGAGATCAACCTGAAGCACTGCAATTTTTAAATTTTCAATCATACTCAAATTTAAAAAAAAATAATTCCTGCATCCCAAATACTTGTTAAACAATTGGTTTAAATCCGGAATATAAATAGTTTTAACCCAAATTAAAAGACTATGAACTTACCTGCATTTTTTCAAAACGATACATTCGCATCAAGCACAACCCGTGGGCTGATTGCTGGATTTTTAGGCGGACTTGCTGGAACAGCTGTAAAAAGTCTTGTGGAAAATTATCTTCCTGTAAGAAAAATAGAACAACGTTCGGCACAAATTAAAGTAGTGGATGATCTCTCTACCTTGATTACCGGCACTCCAATAAGCCATCAAAATGAAGCTTTGGCAGAGCAATTGGTGAGTTTCCCTTTTGGGGCAAGTCTTGGCGCAGCCTATGGCTACGGCAAAAAGGATAAGGATGAATATAAAATCACAGATGGAGTTATTTTAGGAGCTTCAACGTGGTTTTCAACCCATGAAACTTCCCTTCCAATGATGGGCCTGGAACCTAAACCTACGGACGTTCCTTTAAAAATGCAGGCAAATGAGTTATTTGCGCATGTTCTTTTTGGAATCACCACCGAAGTGGTTCGCAGCCTGGTAAATCAGAAGCTAAAAAGCAACCGCTATTAAGCTATTTTATATTACTTAGGATTTCCGCAGCTTGTTCAAGGGTTTCATCGGTTTTGGCGAAACAAAACCTCAACTGGTGATTGTCCTTATTATCTATGTTGAAAACCGAAATAGGTATACTCGCCAGCTTGTATTCTTTTATAAGCCTTTCTGAAAATTCAACATCTCCTTCATTTGTTATTTCTGAATAATCCATCACCTGAAAATAAGTTCCCGCAGAAGCATTCGCGCTGAATTTGGAGGATTTCATCAAGTGTAGGAATTTGTCCCTTTTTGCCTGATAGAAATTCCCCAGCTGCAAATAATGTTCCGGAGCATTCAGGTATTCGGCATAGGCAATTTGCATAGGGTGATTCACACAAAAAACAGCGAATTGATGCACTTTCCTAATCTCCTTCATCAACGCTGAAGGAGCCACACAATACCCTGTTTTCCAACCTGTATTATGAAACGTCTTTCCGAAGGAGGCACAAATAATCGCTCTTTCCGCCAGTCCTGAAAATGCAGCGGCACTATGATGCCTGTTATCATCGAACACGAGGTGTTCGTATACCTCATCGCTAAGAAGGATGATATCGGTGTTTTTAAGCAAACCCTCCAATTTAAGCATGGCTTCTTTACTTAAAACTGTTCCGCTGGGGTTGTGCGGAGTATTGATTATGATCATTCGTGTTTTGGAAGTAATCTTCTTTGCCAACTCGTTCCAGTCTATGTCAAATTGGGCTCCTTTCAACTGAATTAAAACAGGAATGCCTCCATTTAATTTAATGGAAGGCTCATAACTATCATAAGCCGGTTTAAAAACGATCACCTCATCGCCTTTTTGAACAAAAGCCGTAATAGCAGAAAAAAGTGCCTGGGTAGCTCCATTGGTAACTGTGACCTCGGTTTCAGGATTATAATTTCTTCCGTATAAATTTTCCATCTTTTCAGCGATGCGCTCCCGGAGTTTTAATACGCCCGCCATAGGTGCATATTGGTTATGCCCGGCTTTCATCGCTTTGGTAACAAGTTCCTTCAAATAATCATCGGTTTCAAAATTTGGAAAACCCTGAGAAAGATCGGTTGCATTGTATTTATGAGCAAGCTGACTCATAGTAGTAAAAATGCTGTCTTTTTGATTTTGAATTTTGGAATTTTTCAGTTGGAAGTTGGACATAAATAAGTTTTTAGAAAATTAAATTTTGGCAAAGAACCAAGATCGTTCCGCCTTTGGCGTAACTTTTAGAATCAAGAACCAGGACTTGATTTTAAGTAACTGATAAACATTTTAGTTCCAATACCAATTTTTCAGAATCCTAGATTTGAAAGTGCAATTTAACAAAATTATAAAAGCGAACTCTGTCCATAAAAAACATTGGAATGTACTCGTGAGATGTAATTTCAGCTTTAACAAAAATGTTCACCGGACAACAATAAATCAAAAACGTCTCGACTGCGCTCGACGTGACATTTTTAGTTTAATTATGCCTTTTAGGTTTCACGGATATACAAAATAATTAAGTACAAAAAATCCCGAACTGCAAAGTTCGGGATTGAATTATTTATTAAAGGCAAATTTATCCTTTTGTACTGGCAGACAAGAACTCACGGTTTAACCTTGCGATGTTTTCAAGGGAAATACCTTTAGGACATTCAATTTCACATGCGCCGGTGTTGGTACAATTTCCAAAACCTTCGTTGTCCATTTGTTCCACCATGGCAAGCACTCGTCTGGTGGCTTCCAATTTACCCTGCGGAAGTAATGCAAACTGGCTTACTTTAGCCGAGGTAAACAACATAGCACTCGCATTTTTACAAGCTGCTACGCAAGCGCCACAGCCTATGCAGGTTGCAGCGTTGAAAGAAAGATCTGAATCTTCCTTGCTGATTGGAATACTATTGGCATCCTGGGAATTCCCCGACGTATTTACCGATATATATCCACCAGCTTGCTGAATCCTGTCAAAAGCGCTTCTGTCCACCATCAAATCCTTTATTACAGGAAATGCGGTTGCTCTAAATGGCTCAATGACAATGGTATCTCCATCCTTAAATTTCCTCATATGTAGCTGGCAGGTTGCAATGCCCCTGTCCGGCCCATGTGGTTCTCCATTGATTTGCAAACTGCAGGAACCGCAAATTCCTTCACGGCAATCGTGATCAAAAACCACCGGTTCTTCATCCTTAGCTACAAACCCTTCATTAAGCACATCCAACATCTCCAAAAAGGACATATCGGGTTCAACGCCGTCTATTTTATAGGTTTCAATTTTTCCTTTAGCGGAAGCGTTTTTTTGACGCCAAATATTTAGTGTAAGCTTCATACCTTTAGTATTGAGTAGTGAGCAGTGAGTAATAAGTATTTTGACATCGCGTCTCAATACTCAATACTAATATCTCACATCTTATTATTTATAGCTTCTTGTTTTAAGTTCAATATTTTCATAAACCAGTTCTTCCTTATGCAGGATAGCCTCGGCCGGATTTCCGGTGTATTCCCAGGCAGCTACATATTTGAAGTTCTCATCATCCCGAAGGGCTTCCCCGTCTTTTGATTGGTATTCTTCCCTAAAATGGCCTCCACATGATTCATTCCTGTGGAGTGCATCCTTGGCAAAAAGTTCTCCTAATTCAAGAAAATCGGCTACTCTGGCAGCTTTTTCGAGTTCAGGGTTCATTTCATTTGCAGTTCCGGGAACACGCACCTCTTTATAAAACTCTTCCCGAAGTGCTTTAATTTCATCAATCGCTTCGTTAAGATGTACAGCATTACGGGACATTCCAACCTTATCCCACATGATTTTTCCAAGTCGTTTATGGAAATGGTCTACAGATTTTGTCCCTTTATTATTGATGAGTCTGTCCATTTGATCCCTAACACTTTTTTCCGCCGCATCAAATTCAGGTGATTCGGTAGAAATTGGTCCGGTCCTAATATCATCGGCCAAATAATTTCCAATGGTGTAAGGCAATACAAAATAACCATCGGCTAAACCTTGCATCAAAGCTGAAGCTCCTAAACGGTTTGCACCGTGATCGGAAAAATTAGCTTCTCCTAAGGAATAACATCCTGGAATTGTGGTTTGTAAATTGTAATCTACCCAAATCCCTCCCATGGTATAGTGAACCGCAGGATAAATCATCATTGGCGTTTCATAAGGATTCTGATCTACAATTTTCTCGTACATCTCAAATAAATTTCCGTATTTACTTTCAATTACGGCTTTCCCAAGATCCCTGATTTTTTCTTCGGAAGGATTTTCAAGATGCTGAGTTTTAGCAGCCTCACTTCCATATCTCATAAATGCAGCGCTAAAATCAAGATAAACAGCTGCACCTGTCTTATTTACACCATAACCGGCATCACAACGCTCTTTTGCAGCTCTGGAAGCAACATCACGTGGCACCAGGTTTCCAAATGCAGGATATCTCCTTTCCAAATAATAATCTCTGTCTTCTTCTTTAAGTTCGGTAGGTTTTAATTTCCCCGTCCTTATGGCTTCCGCATCTTCTTTCTTTTTTGGAACCCAGATCCTTCCATCATTCCGAAGGGATTCAGACATCAAAGTCAGTTTAGACTGATGATCTCCCGAAACCGGAATACAGGTTGGGTGAATTTG
>JAWOHC010000059.1:0-13311 GCA_046496275.1 Gillisia sp. | reverse complement strand
ATTGTAAAGAAGGATAGCTGTTTTCTATTTGCCAAATAATGTGAGGGAGAAATAAGATGAGGGAAAACAATGCTATGAGCCAGAAACTCCTTTTTTTAAGAAGCTCCGGGACTGCTAAAATCGTGAAAAACAGAATTAAAAAACCATGGTATTTGCTGTAAAGCATTAATGCAACAGACAGCGCTAAAAGTAAAACAAATTTAATCTTGTCTGAATCCAGATATTTATCTAATACCCAAAAATAAAAAATGGATGAAGCAAGGAGTGGCCCATCAGGCACACTAATAAACCCATATACATGGAATATGATAATCCCGAAGATAAGCGAGACAAAGAGCAAAAAATCCGCTCCGTATTTAGTGCATAGTTCCCATAAGAGGAACAAGGATATACATCCAGTTATTACATTTACAAGCCTCAATCCGAGAGCATTTTCAAAGAGAAAATACCCTGCCTTAATCATGATCGCAACTGCGGGTGGATGATCATAAAAACCCCAATCTAAATTTTGTGAATACATCCAATAATAAGCCTCATCGTGAGCCAGGCCGGTAAAGGCTGCACTAAGAAGATTGAGTACTGCCCAAATCAACAAAAACCCCAAAAAAAAATAAGTTTGTTTACTCATTTTATTTTGGGGTTTCAATTTATGGAGAATTTATTGCACATTTTAGATTTTTTCAAAGTAAGCATTTTAAATATTCCTTACTAAAGTTAGTGAAAACTTTAAAGTTAAAATGCTAAGGAAAATAAAATGTAATTCAAAACTCGCCGAATAAATCTTACTTTAAACACAAAAAATCAAAATATTATGAAAGCAATTTTAGCTTTGCGAAGCGCAGCAACAACTTTTTGATGCCTCCATTTTCAAAATTAATCTCTGCCTTTTTATCCTGCCCAATTCCATCTATTTTTAAAACCGTCCCTTTTCCGAAGCGAATATGCTCCACTTGATTCCCTTCCTCAAGCTTTACCACATCTTTAATAGATGCCTGACCGGTGTTATCTATAGCGGGTCTTAATTTTCTAAGCTTCCGAAGTTGCTCTTCGCTTGGCTTATGAGCTGGTGGTGGAGATCCGGCTTTAGGTTTGGTTTGCCGGAATTTGCTTTTGTCTACCTCCCCAAAAATATCCGTATCTATTAATGGCTTATACTTATAAGCATCCTGGGGTATCATATAGTCCAGGAACTGCCCTTCAATTTCATCTATAAATCGGCTGGGTTCTGCGTCCACAAGTTTCCCCCATCGGTAACGCGATTGGGTATAGGTAAGATACGCCTGTTTTTCAGCCCGGGTTAATGCGACATAAAAAAGTCGCCTTTCCTCTTCCAGTTCACTTCTGGTGCCCATACTCATTCCGGAAGGAAAAAGGTCTTCTTCCATCCCAACTATATAAACGTAGGGAAATTCCAGACCCTTGGCCAGATGAATGGTCATTAGGGCAACGTGATCATCGTTGGATTCCTTATCCATATCGGTAGCCAGCGCTACATCTTCAAGGAATTCGGCCAAAGACCCTGTAGCATCGGCCAGTTCTTTCTGTCCTTCTACGAAATCCCTTATTCCGTTCAATAACTCTTCAATATTTTCAATTTTTGCAACTCCTTCGGGAGTTCCATCTTTCTTCAAATCCTGAACAAGCCCTGTTTTTTTTGCAACCGTATCGGCAACTGTAAAAGCATCGGCATTTTCGTTCAAAATGCTGAAGCTCTTAATCATATTCACAAAATTTGTAAGCTTGTTCCTGGTTCCCGAATTTATCTTTAAATCTATATGATCCAGATTTTCAATAATCTCAAAAATGGATTTTCCATAGGTATTTGCTGCAATGGTAAGCTTATCGATGGTGGTTTGCCCTATACCACGGGCAGGATAATTGATCACCCTTTTCAAGGCCTCTTCATCATTAGGATTTATGAGCAATCTCAAATAGGAAAGCACATCTTTTATCTCCTTACGCTGATAAAATGAAAGTCCGCCGTAGATGCGGTAGGGGATTTCGCGTTTTCTCAAGGCATCTTCCATCGCCCGGCTTTGGGCATTCGTCCTGTATAAAATGGCAAAACTCCCGTTATTCAACTGATTTTGCATTTTGTTCTCAAAAATTGAGCTCGCCACAAACCTGCCTTCCTCCCCATCGGTTAACAACCGGTTTACAATGATCTTTGGCCCGTCTTCATTTGCGGTCCAAACCACCTTGTCCAGTCTGGTTTTATTCTTTTCAATAATAGAATTGGCGGCATTCACGATGTTCTTTGTAGAACGGTAATTCTGCTCCAGCCTGTAAAGTTGAACATTGTCATAATCTTTCTGAAAATTCAGAATATTATTGATGTTGGCACCCCGAAAGGCATAAATACTTTGTGCATCATCTCCTACCACACATATATTCTGAAATTTATCTGAAAGCGCTTTTACGATCAAATATTGGGAATGATTCGTATCCTGGTATTCATCAACAAGAATATACCTGAAGCGGTTTTGATATTTGTGAAGAACCTCCGGAAACCGGTTTAAAAGTTCGTTTGTCTTGAGCAACAAATCATCAAAATCCATCGCTCCGGCCTTAAAACAGCGGTCTACATAATTTTGATAGATATCACCCAAACGAGGTTTTTTAGACATCGCATCGGCTTCCATTAGTTCCGGGTTCTGGAAATAAGCTTTTACGGTTATCAGGCTGTTTTTATAGGAAGAGATCCTGGAATACACCTGTTTATATTTATATATATCCTTATCCAGCCCCATTTCCTTTATAATAGCCGAAATTAATCGCTGGGAATCCTGGGTATCATAAATGGTGAAATTGGAGGGATAGCCCAATTTATCGGCTTCAAAACGCAACATTTTAGCAAATATGGAGTGAAAGGTACCCATCCATAAGTTTTTGGACTCGCTGCTTCCCACGATCTGGGAAATACGTTTCTTCATTTCCTTCGCCGCTTTGTTGGTAAAGGTGAGCGAGAGGATGTTGAAAGGATCTACCCCTTTGCTCATCAAATAGGCGATCCTGTAGGTAAGCACCCTGGTTTTTCCGGAGCCCGCCCCCGCTATCACAATCATCGCACCGTCCTTTTGAAGGACTGGTGCCCGCTGGGCATCATTTAATTCTGCTAAATAAGATTCCAATAGTTCTTCTTTATTTTAAGCTGTGAAATTAACCAAAAAACCCCTTAACTGAAAACCTCAATCAAGGTTAGTTTTAAACAAAATAACCTTAAATTATGCCAATACCTATATTTTAAATACATTTAGCATCCTCATTTAATTTATGCATTTATGATCAAAAATCTCCCTGTACTGTTTTTTCTGAGTATGCTTTTTATTTTTTCTGAAAGTTTTGCCCAGGCCCCTGTTGCAACAGGAAAACCTATTTCTAATTTTGGACCAACCCATCCTATTGAAAACCCGGACTATAAAACTTCCCTTTCCGAAGAATATAAGGTTGTATTTGATATCACCAAGGCGTCTGAAGACCCTGCTGAACTTAACAAATCTGTGGAAGCTGTAGCCAGGTTTTTAAATATGCATGTGGAAGCTGGAAAACCTTTAAATTCTATGCATGTCTACATTGTAATGCACGGTGGGGCAGCGCAAACACTCCTTAAAAAGGAATTCTACAACGAGGTTTATAAAACAGACAATCCAAACATTCCACTTTATGAAGCATTAAACGAGCATGGAGTTCAAATTATTTTGTGCGGACAAACCTCGATAGCCCGAAATATTTCAGAAGAACGAAGAATCCCGGAAACCAAAATTTCACTATCGGCGATGACGGCATTGATCCAGCTTCAAAATGATGGATACAGGCTGATACGTTTATAAAATTCAACTTATAATAATCACAAGAAAAACCGATCCTATGCAAAATCAAGTAACAACTTTGGTCGCTGCCTTTTTTACGACTCTTTTTTGTTTTACGTCAAACGCACAGCAAATAGATCCTGAAATAAGCCTGGCAGCAGAAGAACTGGAACAACAAGTAATAGAATGGAGACGGGATTTTCATCAAAACCCAGAATTATCCAACCGCGAATTTAAAACCGCTGAAAAAATAGCAGCACATCTCACAAGCCTTGGAATGGAAGTTCAAACCGGAGTTGCCATTACCGGTGTTGTAGGGATCTTAAAAGGAGACAATCCGGGGAAAGTAGTCGCCTTAAGGGCCGATATAGATGCTTTACCTGTGACAGAAAGAAATGAGCTTCCTTTTAAGTCCACTGTAGAAACAGAATTTCTTGGGACCAAAACCGGGGTAATGCACGCCTGTGGCCACGATACTCACACGGCTATTTTAATGGGGGTTGCAGAGATTCTTTCAAAAAATAAAGACAAGATCAACGGGACGGTAAAATTCATCTTTCAACCGGCAGAGGAAGGTCCGCCTCCGGGAGAAGAAGGTGGAGCATCGGTTATGATAAAGGAAGGGGTGTTAAAAAACCCGGATGTAGATGCGATTTTTGGGTTGCATATCAATTCCGGAACACCGGTAGGAACGCTTCGTTATAAGCCGGAAGGAACCATGGCAGCTGTAGAGCGTTTCGTTATAAATGTTACAGGGAAGCAAACTCATGGATCGGCACCCTGGAGTGGAGTGGATCCTATTCTGATTTCCGCAAAAATTATTGATGGATTACAAACCATTATCAGCCGGGAATCCAGATTGGTAGATGCGCCGGCAGTGATTACTGTTGGTAAGATAACCAGCGGTGTACGCTTCAATATAATTCCTGAAACTGCTGAAATGATAGGAACAGTGCGCACCCTGGACCCGGCCATGAAGGAAATGATCCTTAGGAGAATGAGGGAAATGGTTCCTGCAATTGCCGAAGCATTTGGTGGAACAGCTACCATAGAGATTCAAAACAACACCGCTATTACTTTTAATGATGTAGAACTAACCGCGCAAATATTGCCAACGCTTCAAAAAGTTGCGGGCCCGGAAAACGTGGAATTGGTAAAGGCTACCACAGGTGGAGAAGATTTTTCGTTTTTTCAGGAAGAAATTCCCGGGTTTTACTTTTTCCTTGGAGGACAGCCACTGGGAACGTCTCAAGCTGCTCCGCATCATACTCCCGATTTCTTTATAGATGAAAGTGGAATGCTGCTGGGAGTAAAAGTAATGTCTCAAATCGCGCTGGATTATTTGAATTTATAAGCAATATTTTTCTGAATAAATAGCCGAAAAATTAGCTCCATAGACCATTGAACAAATATTTTATATTTGCATTTTAAAATTGAAATAACCGAAATTGAAAAAAATCAGTTTCCAAAAATCGCCTATGGACGAGATTAATATTATACAGTTATTTTTTTTCCTCTTACCTGCAGTAATAGTAGGTGCTATCTCCTACTACTTTTTCAAAATGCATGTGGATAACGAAGAAAAATTAAGAAGGTTTTTACTGAGACAGGAAAATCAAAAAACCGCGCTTCCAATAAAATTACAGGCTTTTGAAAGAATGGCCTTACTCCTGGAGCGAATTTCCCCGGGAAAACTGCTTTTAAGGATTAAGCCATCCAATTATTCGAAAGAAGAGTATGAACAATTGCTTATCCGCAATATAGATCAGGAATTTGAACACAACCTGGCACAGCAAATATATCTTTCTGCCGAATGTTGGAACGTGATAAAAACAGCTAAAAATGCAACAATAGGAATCATTCGTAAAACAGGAATGGGTGAAAACATAGATTCCGCAGAAAAATTACGGGAAGTGATCCTCACCAGCTCCATGGATCAAACTTCGCCTACAGATGCAGCTTTGGAATTTATCAAGAAAGAAGTAAGAAATATTATTTAATTCAGACCTCACCGGTTTTTGAAAACTGTGAAGTCTGGTTGTTTTAAAAAAAGTAACGTTTAAAGAATCCTGCTTCAGCTTTCTGTTTCAACGCTTTTTCTTTTGCATACTCAAAACCTTCCTGCCACCAACGGGTCATAGCTTTTTTATCGAAGATGAGAGAATTTTCGGTGAGTTGCACCGGGGTGAAATAGGTGTTTAATTTAACCTTTTTATTTAAAGCTGCCAGCCTTCCTTCCACTAAGTCATGGTATTCTACCTGATCCAGAAGAAATCCAAAAAGGTTGATCATCAATGAAAATGGATTTTTTCCAAGGACTTTATTATATTCCATGTTTTCAGCCTCCAAAACTATGGCATCTACTTCTGTAGCACCTCGGCGTATCGCTTCCCGTATAGGTACAACGCATCCCAAACCTCCATCGGCATATTCGTAACCGTTTTTTGTAACCAGACTCATAAAGGGAATATAGTTACAGGATATCCAGATCCATTCACAAAAATCCTCGTACTCAAAATCCTTTATAGATTTATATTCTACCCGGTTTTTGGATAGGTTGGAAACAGTGACAATTACATCTTTATCGCTGTTTTTCACCGCAAGGAAATTCTCTTCACTAAAGTGTTTGAGGATCTCCTTTTGCAAATTTTTGCTTTCTCCAAAGGTTCTTTTTTGCTTGACAAATTGCCAAAACGTATTAAAATAATTGATGGAGACATATTCGCGTCCATCCTTCTTTTTTACGATAAATGGATTAACGCTAAAAATTTTTTGCTGGGTAACATTGGTATAGATATCGTGAATTTTTGCAATATTCCCTTCGGCCAGATGCGGGATCAAAAGTCCTCCGGTTGAAGTTCCCAGAAAAAGATCATATTTCCTGCCTTCTTCTTCCATCAGGTATTGCGCAACACCGCCTGCAAAAGCCCCTTTACTGCCACCTCCCGAAATTACCAATGCTCGCATTAAGGTACTATTTGGTTTAACGCTTCGTTTTTAAATTTTGCAAAACTAAATCCGCTTTCCCACCAATTTTCCATCTTAATTTTATCAAAAATAAGAGAATTGGTGGTTAAAACAGTGGGGGTGTAATAAAAATTAATGATCACATCCTTATTTGCAGCTGCAAACTTCCCTATTCTAATATTCTGGTTTTCAATTCTGTCCATCATAAAACTAAACTGATTAATTATAAGCGCAAAAACATTTTTTGAGGGCATCCGGTTAAAATAAGTGACTTCCGTTTTAAGCACAATCGCGTCAATTTGAGTTGCACCCCGCTTAATTGCTTCCTCTATTGGCACCATGGATCCCAAAGCACCATCGGCATATTCACATCCATTTTTTTTAACCAAACTCATGAATGGGGTGTAATTGCACGAAATCCAAATCCATTCACAAAAATCCTCATATCCATAATCCTTAATGGACTTATACTCTACTTCGTTCAACGATAAATTGGACACCGTTATTACAATATCTTTTTGAGATGCTTTTAGTTTCTCAAATTCCTCCGGACTTAAAGTATCAAGGATAAGTTTTTTAAGGTTCAGGCTTTCGCCGAAAGTTTTTTTACCCTTTATAAAATTTCGAACCACATTAAAGTGATCTATGCCAATCTGATCCTGTCCATGAACCCGTTTTACCACAAATGGAAGGCTGCTAAAGATGCTTTTTTGGGTAACTGAAGTAAATACTTCTTTTATCTTTTGAGTTTGATCCAGGGCCAAATGAGAGATTAGCAAACTTCCTGTGGAAGTACCCAAATAAAGATCATAATCCCTACCCTCAACTTCCCGTAAATATTGAGCTACACCCCCGGCAAATGCTCCTTTACTGCCTCCTCCTGAAATTACAAGTGCCCGCATCTACAAGTTTAACTTAGTGTTTAAAAAATCGAGTTCTTTTCCGGAAATTTGCTCCCTTAAAGCTACATAACTTTTGTGATATTCTTCTTCTTTCAGCAAAGTGTCTAATAATTTTCTGCTGAAATTCCGGAATTTGTAGGTGTGATGCTGAGTGGCATTCAACAAATCCAGTAAATTCTCATCGCTGAAAGCATTTAACTGATATAGGTAACCAAAAGCATTTTCCCTTACTTCAAATGTAAAATGTTTCGCGGTATATCCGGATAATTCTTTATAATAAGCTCCGGTACGCTCTGGATTCACTTCCGGGCTAACCAAATTAAGGACCAGCCATAACATTCGTATATTTTTGTTTGAAAACCCCTCCATATCTTTAGTCCTCTCCAGAAAATCCTCCGCTTGATCCGGAAATTGCATCCACAATTTTAAAAGTGCATTTTCAATTGTGAGGTATGAGTTATCATCCAAAAGACTGCTAAAATCGGATTTTAATTCCCCAGGAATCCGGTGCAAACTTAAAGCAATGGCCTGCCTGACATAAAGATTCCCACTATTGAAAGCTTTCTTGTAAAGTTTAAGCGTTTCGGCCTGCTGCTCTTCTGCAAGTTGATAAACAGCTTCCAATCCAATATAATCGTTTACCGGGAAATCCAACGCTTTATATAAGCGTTCGCTTTTATTGGATAATGGGAATTCTCGCAAAGCAGCTATTTCCAAATAATTTGTGATGAATTTAGAATTTTTCAAAGAATTTAAAGCCTGGGTTCCCTGAAAGGCCGACTGCAGTAACCAGTCCTTTTTAAATTCAGAAAGATCAATCCCAGAGGCATTTTCCATTTCTAAAAGAAATTCATCCGTGGTAACGTTTTTAAAAGCATATTTTTCCAAATAGGTTTTCACCCCTTTCTTAAAAGCTACTTCTCCCAGCTTTTCTTTCAAAATATGCAATGCCCACGCCCCTTTTTGGTAAAAGGTTAAAGAACTGGCACCAACTTTTAAAAGGGATTCTCCTTTCCCGGAATCACTTAATTCCTTGAGCTGCTCTGCAGTTTCATAAAGTTTCCAATAAAAGTGATCCTCTCCAAAAAGCTCCTTTTCTGCCAGCAATGCGTAATAGGTTGCAAACCCCTCGTGAAGCCAGTGGTTTGAACCATTGGTTTCGGTTATTAAATTCCCAAACCATTGATGAGCCAATTCGTGCGCATTCACATTCACGTAATTCCGATCATTAAAAGCGATAGAATCCACCATCAGGGCATTAGAAAAAATAGTTGTCCCCGTGTTTTCCATCCCGGCATATAAAAAATCCTGTACCGGAATTTGCTTATAATTTTGCCATGGGTACGGAACGCCTATTTCCTTTTCCAGAAAATCAAAAATTTCTTTTGAATACCGGTAGGTTGGTGCTACCTTATTCTCATCGGCTATGTTGTAGTAAAGCAAAATTGGAATTCCGGATGTGGATTTAATTTCTTTATGCTCATAATTTCCCGCAGCAACCGCAACCAGATAACTGCTCATTGGTTGCAGCATATCATAGTTCCATTGGGTAATGGAATCGTTTAAAATTTTGGTTTCAATCAATTTTCCATTGGCGATCACGTTGTATCCCGATTTAAAATTAATTTTTAAATCAAATACCAACTTCTCCCTCATATCATCAAAACTGGGAAGCCAATTGGAGGTGTTTCTACCTTGTCCCTGAGTCCACACTTGCTTTGGAACTTCGGTTTTTTCTGGGAAATCCCAGTTTATAAAGTACATGGCCTGCTTTGGTTGTGCAGAATAACTAAATTTTAAGGTGTTTTCTTCGGAAGGCTTAAATTTATAGATCAACCAAATACGGGAATTATCATTGTGAAATTCCACAGGTTTTCCATTGAAAACCACATTTTCAAATTCCATATTTTTAGCATCTATAAAAATAGAATCCACCTTCTGAAGGATATCAAAGCTAAAATCTACCGTTCCTTCTACCCTTTCTTCCAAAGGAAATATAGAAACTTCAGCAAGTACATTTTTGAAATCTACCAGATTAGTTTGATCCCGGGAGGCATCATATTGTGCAAACCCTGGAACGGTTAAAAGCAGGAATAACAGAAGAAATTTAGATCTCATAAATATAGTTGGCCTTATTTCAGGCAAATTACAAAATCCAGCCATTATAAATGCAGCCTTACCAGATTTTGAATAGCCATGAAAATGGACATTCAAAATCTAAATTTCAACAAGGAAGTAGCTTACTGGCGGATGTAAACCCTCATGGAGGATTTCCTTTTATTTTAAAAAGTGTTTTTCTACCAATAATTCGGGACATACCTTGTTGGCCTGCCCCAAGGTTTTTGATTATCTTCGTTTTATGAATGCAAACCTGTTACAAACCCCCATCGATTATTTAAAAGGAGTTGGTCCCAACCGGGCAGCGTTGCTTCGCACGGAATTAGGCATTCATACCTACCAGGATCTTATCAACTTTTTCCCCAATCGCTATATTGATAAAACAAGGTTTTACAAGATTAACGAACTTCAGCAAAACACGGCTGAAGTCCAGGTGGTGGGAAAGATCATCACTATTAAAACCGTAGATCAAAAAAGAGGCAGCCGGATGGTGGCTGAATTTATTGATGATACCGGAAAAATGGAATTGGTATGGTTTCGAGGCCAAAAATGGATCCGTGAAAATATAAAGATCAATACTCCTTATGTGATCTTTGGAAAAACAAACTGGTTTAATGGAATGTTCAATATGCCACATCCGGAATTGGAATTGCTGGAGGAACACCAAAAGAATTTACGCACGGCCATGCAACCGGTTTATCCTTCTACAGAAAAACTCGCAAAAGCAGGAATTACAAACCGGGTTATAAATAAGTTGATGCAGCAACTTTTCATAGAAACCGGCGGCAGGTTTTACGATACTTTATCTGAAGAAATAAAGGAAGAATTGAAACTTATTTCCCGGGCAGAAGCCATGTTTAATATTCATTTTCCGAAGAGCCAGGAGCTGCTTGCAAGAGCACAATTCAGGTTGAAATTTGAAGAATTATTTTACATTCAGCTACAGCTTCTCATTAAAAATATGCTTCATAAACAAAAAATAAAAGGCTTTGTTTTTGAACAGGTGGGAGAAAATTTTGGAGCGTTCTACAAGGAACATTTACCCTTCGAATTAACCGGTGCACAAAAGCGGGTGATCAAGGAAATAAGGAGCGATTTGGGCAGCGGGGCACAAATGAATCGCTTACTTCAGGGAGATGTAGGATCCGGGAAGACCATAGTGGCGCTCATGTCAATGTTAATAGCACTTGACAACGATTTTCAGGCTTGCCTAATGGCCCCTACTGAAATTTTGTCAGTACAGCACTACAACGGGTTAATGGATTTATGTAAAGGTCTAAATACCAGTATCTATTTACTCACTGGCTCAAGTAAAACTTCAAAGCGTAGGGAAATTCACGAAAAACTGGAAAACGGAGAAATAAACATCCTAATTGGCACCCACGCCCTCCTTGAAGACAAGGTGAAATTTAAGAATTTAGGACTTGCAATCATCGATGAGCAACATCGTTTTGGAGTAGCGCAACGATCAAAATTATGGCAAAAAAATCATTTGCCCCCACACATTTTAGTGATGACCGCTACCCCAATTCCAAGAACTCTGGCGATGAGTTTGTATGGAGACCTGGACGTTTCTGTAATTGATGAATTACCACCCGGAAGACAGGAAATAAAAACCGTTCACAGGTACGACAGCAACCGTTTAAAAGTCTTCAAATTTATAAGGGATGAGATCCAGAAAGGAAGACAAATTTATATAGTGTATCCCTTGATCCAGGAATCGGCCACCATGGATTATAAGGATCTTATGGACGGTTACGAAAGTATTGCGAGGGAATTTCCAATGCCGGAATATCAAATATCCATCGTACACGGGCAGATGAAACCCGCCGATAAGGAGTTTGAAATGCAACGTTTTGTTAAAGGCGAAACCCAGATCATGGTCGCCACTACAGTAATTGAAGTTGGGGTAAATGTTCCAAACGCCAGTGTAATGATTATTGAAAGCGCAGAAAGATTTGGATTATCGCAGTTGCACCAGTTGAGAGGACGGGTTGGCCGGGGAGCTGAACAGAGTTATTGCATCCTGATGACCAGCCATAAACTCTCATCGGATGCTAAAACACGATTGGAAACCATGGTTTCCACCAGTGACGGCTTTGAAATCGCAGAAGTAGACCTGAAACTGCGCGGTCCCGGGGACCTTATGGGAACCCAGCAAAGCGGGGTACTCAACCTCAAAATAGCCGATATTGTTCGCGACAATCAGATCCTGCAATCAGCCAGGTCTTATGCAAAACAACTCTTGGCCGAAGATCCTGAAATGAAAATGCCTAAAAATAAAATGATAGGATATACTTTTCAGCAACTGGGAGTTCACAAGAATATCTGGAATTATATTAGCTAAGAGCTATAAATCATCCCGCAAAACAGCGTGAAAAACTGCTTTCTCACGATTCTGCAGTCAAACTCCCTTTTATCCTAATCTAGACCAAAATTTTTAGCTTTAAAAAACAAAATTCGCATTATGCCAAAACTATTAGTAATACTATCTTTGGCACTCGAAAAAAGTATCCGATGAAGATTTCATACAATTGGCTTAAGCAGTTTATAAAACTCCCAAATAACCCTGAAGAAACAGGTCATTTACTTACAGATCTTGGTCTGGAGGTGGAAGGAATTAAAAATTTTCAGAGTGTAAAAGGAGGCCTGCAGGGAATTGTTGTTGGTCACGTACTAAGCTGTATTCCACATCCCAATGCCGATAAATTACAACTTTGCAAAATAGATATAGGGAATGGAGAAATCCTTCAAATAGTATGTGGTGCCCCTAATATTGCCGAAGGACAAAAAGTTCCGGTTGCAACTATAGGCACCACCTTGTATAATGAAAAAGGGGAAGCCTGGGAGATTAAAAAAGGAAAGATCAGGGGGGAAGCAAGTGAAGGGATGGTATGTTCAGAAAAAGAACGCGGACTGGGGGCCAGACACGAGGGAATTATGGTGATGAAAGCTGATCATATTCCCGGAAAACCTGTTTCTGAAATTTTTGACATTGAAAATGATTATGTTTTTGAAATAGGACTAACCCCTAATCGTGCCGATGCGATGAGCCATTGGGGCGTTGCCAGGGATCTTAAAGCCGGATATCAGCAACAGGATATCAGCCTGGAGCTAATAACCCCCTCGGTAGGCGCTTTTCATGTGGACAGCAGGAGTTTTAGAATTCCTATAAAAGTAGCAGATTCTACGCTGGCCCCAAGATATTGCGGAATTACTGTTTCCGGGATCCAGGTCAAAGAATCTCCAAAATGGCTGCAGAACCGCTTAAAAGCCATTGGAATCAACTCTAAAAACAATCTCGTAGACATTTCAAATTACGTGATGCACGAGCTGGGACAACCTTTACATTTTTTTGATGCCGATAAAATTGCCGGTGATGAGATCAATGTAAAAACCTTGCCCAAAGGAACAAAATTCATCACCCTGGACGAAGTGGAGCGCGAACTTCACGAAGAAGATCTCATGATTTGTGATGCTGAAAAACCCCTGGCGATAGCCGGAATCTTTGGTGG
>JAWOHC010000363.1:0-7166 GCA_046496275.1 Gillisia sp. | reverse complement strand
GCTATCCTGAAGGACTATTGCTTCCCCTTTTTCGCGTCTTAACATTAGGTTGAATCTAGTTTCCAGGGGTTTTCGTTTTTCCTCCAGCAACTCGATTTCGATGATTGCAGCATCCCTTTGAATATCTACCTTCACCACATTCACCATCGGCGAATTTCCACTTCTGAAACGGCTTAGGGCCAGTTCCCTGTAAGAATCAAGTATAGAGAAGTTCTCCTTTTTTAGCTGAATGGTTTTTTCAAGCGCATACAATTCGGCATAGACCTGTTTTACATCAAAGAACACCTGGCTCCTTAGATCGAGGTAATTTTGAAAGGAAGCTTCAGCCATTAAATTAGCGGCATCTTCTTTAGCCCGCAGGGTTCCGAACCACGGAAACATCTGCATTAAATTAAATCTGGCTTCCTGGGCTCCCAACCTTGTTTCGATCATTCTTCCAAAGGCGCTCATAGTTAAAGTAGGATCCGGTAACGAAGCTACCTGCGGGGCCCGCTGCATTGCAGCCTCAAATTCGGCATAAGAAGCTTTTAATTTCGGGTTATTTTCTGAAGCCATTTGAAGATACGTCTCCAGGTCCTGCGCCTGCAAGGGTTGGTTTATGAAAAATATCAAAAAACAACCTATTAACATTAGAGGGTATCTTGAGGATACTTTATTTTTTATCGGTTTCCTATTCATCATTATTGTCATTTGAATTGATCAATCCCAATTCTCCTTCATTCGGTGAATTTTCGGATCTTTTTACAACAGATTCTCTCCAGAAGGCCTGAAGCACCGGTACTACAAATATGGTCATGATCTGAATGATCATACCTCCCACGATTGGAATTGCCATTGGCACCATAATATCGGATCCCTTCCCTCTTGATGTAAGGACCGGAAATAGCGCTATAATGGTTACGGCAGTGGTCATCATTGCAGGCCTTACCCGTTTCAATCCTGCTTCCATCACGGCACTGCGCACCTCTGCTACGGTTTGGGGGTTGCGCTTTTCAAAAACCTGGTGAATGTAAGTTCCCATAAGTACCCCATCATCTGTAGCAATACCAAATAAGGCGATAAAACCAACCCACACGGCAACGCTCAGGTTAATTGTCCCCATTTGGAACAGCTCCCGCATATTCACACCGTCTACTGCAAAATCCATAAACCAGGGCTGACCATATAACCATATCATTATAAATCCGCCGGCAAAGGCAACAAAAACACCAGAGAAATGAATGGTTGAAGCTATAATGGTTTTAAACTGGAAGTACAACAACATAAAAATAATGATCAAACTTAATGGGATCACAATAGCAAGCCTTTTTACGGCTCTTACCTGATTCTCATAATTCCCGGAAAATTTATAGCTCACTCCTGCCGGCACACTAAGCTCCCCGGCGTCTATCTTATCCTGAATAAATTTCTGGGCATCGTTTACCACATTTACCTCGGCATACCCTGTACGTTTATCAAAAAGCACATAACCCACCAAAAAGGTTTCCTCGCTTCGAATCATTTGAGGTCCCCGGGTATATTTCAATTCGGCCAGTTCTCCCAGCGGGATCTGTGCTCCGGCCGGGGTGGGGATCAAAATCCTTTCCAATGCCGAAGGATCATCTCTTAGTTCCCTTGGGTATCGCACTCTTACAGCATATCGTTCCCTTCCTTCAACTGTAGTGGTAATTTCCATACCTCCAACCGCGGTTTCAAGGGTTTGCTGCACATTTTCTATGCTAAGCCCATAACGCGCAATAGCATTGCGGTCAATATCTATTTCAAGGTATGGTTTCCCCACGGTCCTTTCTGCAAACACGGCTTCAGCTTTTACCGATGGAACCTGCTTTAAAATTTCTTCAAGCTCAATTCCAAATTCCTGTATTGTTTGAAGATCGGGCCCGTAAACTTTTATTCCCATAGGGGCCCTCATTCCAGTTTGCAACATTACAAGCCGTGTTTCAATAGGTTGTAATTTTGGGGCCGATGTTACCCCGGGAAGATTGGTGCGACTTAGGATCTCATTCCAGATATCATCGGGGCTTTTAATATGACTCCGCCAGTTCCTGAAATATTCTCCATCTTCATCCACTATAAGATCATTTGAAGAGTATCCGTTGTTTAAGGCATCCTCATTGCTTAAAGTATCCCCGGATTTTAAAATAAACCTGCCATCTTTATGGGTTTTATAGGCCACAGGTCTTCCTCCCGGAGTGAGTTCATATTCAGACCTATAATTGATCACGTTTTCATACATGGAAATTGGAGCGGGATCCAGGGCGCTTTCAATCCTTCCAAGTTTTCCCACCACTACCTCAACCTCGGGAATATCGGTAATCGCGATATCCATTCTTTGCAGCGATTCTTTGGAAGATTCTATCCCCGCATGCGGCATAGAGGTGGGCATAAGGAGGAAACTACCTTCATTTAATGAAGGCATGAATTCTTTTCCTACTCCGGGAAAAGTATGACTCAAACCACTCCAAACAAAATTTGTGCGAATGTTCCATCCAACCTTGTCAAATCCATTGGCGGCCGGGCCAAAGATCTTAGGAAAGCCAAGCCAAATCATAATTCCAAAGAAAATGGTGATTACCGGCACTAATAAAAAAGTTCCTTTATTTTCCAGGCACCAGTTTAAAATGGGTCTGTAAAATTTTACGATCGCCATTAAAACAAGCAGTGTAACTGCCAGTAAAACAATCACGAAGATATAATTGGAAAAAAGGGAATTTTGATACCCAAGCGGCACCCATTCCTCGGTGAGGAAGAACAAGGTAACTGCCAGGATTATAAACAAGGTGATCTGGGTAGAATATTTACCGAGAAACTCAGGATTCCGGTCTTCCAGAAGACGCACCAAACCTATTAGCACCAAAGCAAGCGGCAACCAGAAGCTGAAATAAATTGCCAGAAAAAGTCCTCCTATTATCAGCACGATATTCCACATCCTGATCATTCGCGCTTTTTGAAGGCGGATATTAAATGCAAAATAGGATAGCATTGGGAGGATCATGATTCCCACTAAAAATGCTGCAGCAAGGGCAAAGGTTTTTGTAAAGGCAAGAGGCCGGAACAATTTCCCTTCGGCATTTTCCATAAAGAATACCGGGAGAAAACTTACCACCGTTGTAGCAAGAGCGGTAGTTACCGCGGGAGCAACTTCAATGGTCGCTTTATGAATTATCTTGAGCAACCTTGAATCTCTTGCACCTGAATTTTTCTTCATCTCAAGATGCCGGATGATATTTTCCACAAAAACAATCCCTACATCTACCATTACCCCAATTGCGATAGCGATCCCGGAGAGTGCGACAACATTGGCATCTACCCCAAAATAGCGCATAGCGATAAAGGTGATAAGAACCCCAATGGGCAGTAAACTGGAAATAATAAGAGATGCCCTTAAATTAAGAACCAGAACAATAATTACCAGGATGCTTATAAGGATCTCATGAGAAAGAGCCTTTTCCAGAGTTCCTATAGTTTCATTGATGAGCTGGGTCCTGTCATAAAATGGGACAATGGTAAGCTTGCTTATAGTACCATCTGCCAGGGTTTTTTGCGGTAATCCTGCAGAGATTTCCTTGATTTTTTCTTTGGTATTCTTGATTACCTGCAAGGGATTTGATCCATAACGGGCAACCACTACTCCACCAACAACCTCTGCCCCGCCTTTGTCTAAAATTCCGCGACGCTCTGCAGGCCCTAAATTAACCACTCCTAAATCTTTTATAAGAATCGGTTTATTATCTACGGCTGTTACCACAGAATTCTCAATATCCTCAATGGATTTTATGTAGCCCAGTCCGCGCACAAGGTATTCCACCTTATTGATCTCAAGGGTTTTTGCCCCAATATCGCGATTGGAATTCTGCACTGCCATCATCACCTGGTCTATCCCTATATTAAAAGCTTTAAGGGCATCGGGATCAACATCGATTTGGTATTCCCTTACAAATCCACCTACCGAGGCAACTTCAGAAACCCCTGATGTTCCGCTTAAACCAAGTTTTACATAGTAATCCTGAATGGACCTCAATTCGTGCAAGTCCCAACCCCCGGTGACATTCCCCTGGGGATCACGACCTTCCAAAGTATACCAATATACCTGGCCCAAACCAGTGGCATCCGGCCCTAAGGTTGGTTGCACTTCCTGCGGAAGCAATTTGGAAGGAAGCGAATTGAGTTTTTCCAGCACCCTTGTGCGTGACCAGTAGAATTCCACATCCTCTTCAAAAATGATATAGATTATGGAAAACCCGAACATGGAAGTACTTCTAATGGATTTCACACCGGAAATTCCCAATAAAGCGGTGGTCATGGGATAGGTGATCTGGTCTTCAATATCCTGAGGGGATCGTCCCGGCCAGTCGGTAAAAACAATTTGTTGGTTCTCTCCAATATCCGGAATGGCATCCACAGGAACAGGATCACTTGGTAAAAAACCAGTATTCCAGTCAAATGGAGCTGTTACAATTCCCCATCCAATGAAAAATGCCAGAAGTAGTATGGTTATAAGCCGGTTATAAAGAAAATATTTTATGACTTTATCAAACATCTCAAATAGTTATTTAATGAAAAAGTTCCTTCAAAACTTCGACGGAAATACCCAGGGTAAGACCAAATCAAAGAAGCTGTTGTCAGAAAAATTATCTGAAAACAGGAAAACCATTAAATAATCAAATAAGGAAAACCTGATCAAGAACCAGTATATCGGCGACCAGTAAGGGTGGGGTGTAATTTTTAAAAGGAATAACCTGTAGCGGTGTACCTTCAAAAAGATTGATGTATGAAAAAGTAAATGTAGAAAGGAACACCTGTTGCTCGAAATCCAGGGAGTTAAAGGAAATCTTCAATTCATCCTGACCTTCCACCGCAGTTTTTTCATTGGTGCAGCAGGAATCTTCAGAATTGGTTGCATCTGAATGCATTTCCATTCCGCAGGTTTTTGCTTCAGAAAAGATGGCTTTATCCACTAATATACTTCCACAAAAATGCTTATCTACCGTAAATGAAAACGTAGAGAAGAGCACTAAAAGCGCCAGAATTGTAGAAAGGGATTTTTGAACAGCCTTTTTCATCGTCGTCAAAGATAAACAATATTTAGTTACCCGTTGTAACTGTCCTAAAAATCAATTGGTTTTAAATCCCATTTATGGCTATAAATCAGCGATTCACGAGAATTGCACATTCACAATTCTCACGTGTTCCTGTTCAATTTAGTGGAATTTTTAAGTCGGAAATAATAAAATGCAGGTAAAAGAATGATCACAAATATGGGATGTATCAAAAATCTACGAATATAAAACAGCGCCATAAAATTTTCATTTTCAATGGTGAGGATCAAAAACACGAAACCCGGGAAGCAAGCTGCAAAAAGTAAAACATAGAGCAAAAAGGAGAATTTCAGGATGTTTTTATCCAGAAAAGCCACATATACTATAGCAAGGGATATTCCCGTATTCAACAAGAACCTTAGAAAAACATTCGCAAGAAGCTGCCAGGTGATAAAATGGGGAACCTTATTATTTAGATAATCTGATTGATAAAATTCAATAAGCGGATCATAAAACAGGCTGTGTTCAAAAAACCTGATTAACACCAGTAAGCCCACTAAAAGGCTGATTATGGCAATTCTATATTTGAGTTCCATAGGTGGTAGCTTTGGAGAAAATACGAACCCAGATGATCCATAAAATAAAAACAGTTCCATATATAATCAATGGAAAAACAATACTATGAAGAAACTCGGCGTGCTGTGGATATTCATAGATCCCAATAGTTAATATCGCGATCCGTATAACATTCATCACATATATTATCACCGCTCCCGCAAAAAGAAACAACAGCGTGGTTTTTAATTTTGAAACAAAAGCCAGCACAAAGGAAACAAACAGGATAATGATGCTTATAGAATTACAGCCTTCCACCACCCTGGCCAAAAAAAGATCATTCACATAAAGGTTCATGGAAGGTTCGTTAGGATTGGGCAAAATTTTGGAGGAGTATCCAAAAGCTTCAATTAATGCTTCACTATGAATAGCGACAATATGCGTGAAAAAATCTGGGTAATATTTTTGAGAAACCGAAAGATCCAGATATGTGGTGTAAAAAATAGAGAACAAAAAATAACTCCCAAGAAATATGAGAATGAACCGTAAAACCGATTTGTATTTTTTAAATAGCTGCAGCACAGAAAATCCCCTTTTTAAACAAATTTATAGAAAAATGAAAGGTACCTAACCCAAACTTTAAATACTTTTACAAAAAAATTAAAAGCTATGCCATTTCAAAGCCTAAAACCTAAGGTAGAATCAATTCTACAGAATACTTCTATAAATGTAGATAATCGGTTAGCCGAACTTTGCGAACTATTAAAAGAAACCATTCCACATTACACCTGGGTGGGATTTTATTTTAGAAACGGAGATAAGGAAGAATTGAAACTGGGACCTTATGCAGGAGAACCAACAGACCATACTATTATTCCATTTGGCAAAGGAATTTGCGGACAGGTGGCGCTTTCAAATCAAAATTTTGTGGTGCCGGACGTTGCCGCTCAGGACAATTACATCGCCTGCAGCATTCATGTAAAAGCTGAAATCGTGGTGCCTTTGTTTGTAAATGGTGAAAATATAGGGCAAATTGATATCGATTCAAACACTCCCGATCCCTTTACAGAAGAAGATGAACGGTTTTTGGAATGGGTGAATGCGCAAGTGGCGGAAATTCTTTAAAAGGAAGCAAGAGACAAGATTCAAGACGTTAGACTAAATAAATATCAATGAACTTCCCTGATTAGTGTTGCCCTTTTTAAACATTAATTTTCAATAGTACATTTATTTTATCTCCCGCTGATCTTGCAGAAATCAATCTTCACTGTTTTTTTGCCACGAATACACGAATGTTTTTTTGTCTTGTTTCCTGGTTCTTGTCTCTTCAATCGTAGCTTCCAACTTTATTTCTGTCTCAATACTAATATCTAACATCTCAAGTCTTACACCTAACATTACATTCCGGTGCGTATCGCTTCCACAGGATCCAGTTTGGAGGCGGAAATAGCAGGAATTATCCCGGAGATCAATCCTATAATTTAGCTGAGATTCTTTAAAAATTTATTACCCGGCCTTTCCTAAAAAACCGAATAACATTTCTTCTAAAAAGATGCAATAAGATTTTTCAAT
>JAWOHC010000071.1:0-3691 GCA_046496275.1 Gillisia sp. | reverse complement strand
GGAGCCATTTGCGTCTTTAATAGCATCTAAAAGTAATGACAGTTTCATTTATTCTTCAATTACCGCACAGGGGATCGCTAATTTTGATGAGACAGGAAACCTGGTTGTTGAAATTTTGAATAAAGAAACCAGTGCTATCGAAGTCAGGTTGTTTGAAAGGCACCATTAATCCATTAGATCCTCCTTAAAATCCCGTCTTTATTCTTGGTTCTTGCAGTTGCGCCGAGGGCGGAACGATCTTGACTCTTTACCCGAGATAACTGATTAATAATTATATTTATTCTTCCAACGTATTTTCAAAAATTCTCTTTGAGCATGCTCCCGTTGATTGTTTCCGGGTTTATAGAAAGTAGTGTTTTTGACCTCTTCCGGAAGAAATTCAGCCTGCGTAAAGTTGTTCTCATAGTTATGGGCATATTGATAATTATCACCATACCCCATATCTTTCATCAATTTGGTTGGAGCATTTCGCAATGAAAGTGGGACCGAAAGGTTTCCGGTCTTTTTCACCAAACTCATAGCCTCATTAATTGCCATATAAGATGCATTGCTTTTTGGGGAAGTAGATAGGTAGATCACGCACTGGCTCAAAATAATTCTCGATTCGGGAAAACCAATAGTTGTTACTGCCTGAAACGTATTATTGGCCATGATCAGGGCTGTTGGATTGGCATTTCCAATATCTTCACTGGCAAGGATGAGAAGTCGGCGCGCAATAAATTTCACATCTTCCCCTCCTTCAATCATTCTTGCCAACCAATAGACTGCTGCATTGGGATCACTTCCACGTATTGATTTTATAAAGGCCGATACGATATCATAATGTTGTTCGCCTGTCTTATCATATAAAACCGTGTTTTGCTGAACCTGTGCTTTAACCATTGCATCGGTAATCTCTACTGGCCCTTCAGAAGAGGTTACAAGCAATTCGAAAATATTAAGTAGTTTCCGTGCGTCACCTCCGCTAAACCTTAATAGCGCCTCTGTTTCGGTTAATTTAACCTGCTTTTGTTTTATGATGGGATCGATTTCCATCGCGCGTTTTATCAATGCGATTAATTCTTCTTTTCCAAAGGGTTTTAAAACATAAACCTGACATCTGGAAAGCAGTGCAGAGATCACTTCAAAACTGGGATTTTCCGTAGTAGCTCCAATGAGGGTAACCCAACCTTTTTCAACAGCACCCAGCAAAGAATCTTGTTGCGATTTGCTGAAGCGGTGAATCTCATCTATAAATAGAATGGGGTTTTTTGTTGTAAATAGGCCGTCATTTTTTTTCGCTTTTTCTATCACTTCACGTACATCTTTCACCCCGCTGCTTACCGCGCTTAAAGTGTAAAATGGCCGGCCGCTTTCCATGGCGATAATATTGGCCAAAGTAGTTTTTCCAACACCGGGAGGTCCCCACAAAATAAGGGAAGGTATGGCTCCCTGTTTTATTTGTTTGGTTAATGCACCCTGTTCACCTATAAGATGTTGCTGACTTAAATAGTCGCTTAATTTTTTAGGTCTTAGCCGTTCTGCAAGTGGTTCATTCATGTTGCAAAGGTACTAATTCGATTTACAACAACTATAATTCGGGATGCTTTAGGGGAAAATGCCAATTTGTCAAGTCCCATTTTTCAGCATAGCTTTTGCTCTCACTTAAGGGGAATCGATAATAGCACTGCAGTTTTTTTCCTGGGATAAATTCTTAAGGATTTTATTCATAAATTTAGTATCTGTAAAAGTTATTGAAACTTGACTGGATGCCTGCATTCTAATATTTTTTGAATATTGTTGCTATCAATTAAATAACAAACAGCATTGAAAACTTCTGAACCTTTTGTTTTTTCTTCCGGGGTTGTAGGCTATCCTGTAGTGTTTGTTTTGCTCATTTGGATCGTGTTTTGGGTGGAGGTCCGGTTTGGTTTTGATTTTAATTATTTGGGAGTACGGCCACGTACCCTGGAAGGACTAAGAGGAGTTATTCTTTCACCCTTTATTCATTCAGACATCAAGCACCTTTTTAATAATACCATTCCTTTATTTGTGTTGTCGATGGCGCTTTTTTATTTTTACAGAGGGATTGCCTGGCAAATTTTACTTTTCGGGATTCTATTCACGGGACTTTTTACCTGGGGGATAGGAAGACCCGCCAGTCATATTGGCGCAAGTGGGGTGATTTATCTTCTGGCTTCCTTCTTGATTTTCAAAGGAATTTTTTCCCGGTATTACCGATTGATTGCGTTGTCTTTTATTGTGATTTTTCTCTATGGAGGCCTATTATGGTTTGTAGTTCCTGTAGAACCTGGAATTTCGTGGGAAGGGCATCTGGCCGGCCTTCTGGCAGGATTGTTATTTTCATTTATTTACAAGCAAAAAATTGTAAAACCACCTAAATATGAATGGGAAAAACCGAACTATAATAAGGACAACGACCCATTTATGAGGCATTTTGATGAAAACGGGAATTTTGTTGAAACGCTTCCGGAAATAGAATCATTGGAAGAAGAACCGAATAAGGAATCCCCGGGAACCAGCTATACCTATTATTTTAAGAAGTCTAAGGAGGAGTAGAAATTCAAGGTTCAGGATTCAAAATTCGTTATATCGGTAATTGGGGATTTGTTAATACGGGATTGGTGATTCGTTAGTTTGCTATTTAGAATTATTCATAGAACAAAACCAAAGGTTTATCAAAAAAAAAGTAAGCCACGAATGCACTAAAGTTTTATAAAAAGTTCCTTGCCCTCTTTTTTAACGCGATCCGGTTTTAACGGCAGGATAGGTGAACTTTTAGTTGTTAATTTCATGTTTCCTGGCTCTTGACTCTTGTCCCTTTTTTCTCAAATCTCACATCTACTTTAAATCCGTTGTCTCACAATTTCATATAAAAAGGCACCACAAGCAACCGATACGTTTAACGAGGCAATAGTTCCAAACATGGGCAATTTAGCCTTTTCATCTACGATCTTTAATACCGAAGGATTCACTCCTCTGTCTTCACTTCCCATTATCAAGGCGGTTGGGAGTTTAAAATTTGTGTCGTATAAAGTTGATTCTGTTTTTTCTGTTGCAGCAACCACGTTTATGCCGGAAGATTGCATAAAATAGACAGCATCTTTAATATGATTCACCTTGGAAATGGGAATTTTGAATACAGCACCGGCAGATGTTTTTATAGTATCGGCATTTACGGGAGCGCCGCCTTTGCTTTGGATAATTATACCATGAACACCTGCACATTCTGCAGTCCTGATAATAGCGCCAAAATTGCGTGCATCGGTGATTTGATCTAAAAGCAGAAACAGGGGGACTTTTGTTGTATCCTCAAGAATTTCTTCAACAAGTTCTTCGAAATTTCTGAACTCAATGGGAGATATTTTAGCTACCGCACCCTGGTGATTACCATTGGTGAGTTTGTTGAGTTTTTCTACCGGGACATAGGAGAAATTGATGTCTTTTTTGCTTGCCAGGTGCTGTAATTCTTTAAATAACGGCCCCGACAGTTCTTTTTGTAAATAAATTTTATCAATGTTCTTTCCGCTTTGAATCGCTTCCATCACGGTTCTTATTCCAAAAATTGTAGTATTATCTTCCATAGGGCAAAGATAGGATTATTGCTTGTAGATCATGAAAAAAGCTCCCTGAAAATTTAATTTCAGGGAGCTTTGGTTATTTTTTTTATTTTTAATCTAAATTAAAATGG
>JAWOHC010000337.1:0-4271 GCA_046496275.1 Gillisia sp. | reverse complement strand
ACAGTAACTTTATCTAAAGCAGTCTCTTTTTTAAACTTCACATAAATTATGGCGTTGCATAAATTATTAAGCGATGACACGGTTTGCCGGATTACATTGGTCGTGGTTGAAACCTGAACTCTTTTAGTGTCGTTACTTTTGATGTTTTTATAAAGCCATGTGATGGTTTCATTGTAAAAGGCTTCATTTTCATCCAGCCAATGTACAGGGATTACTTTAGGGTTCTCCAACTCAAGTAGGTCATCAAGTTCCTGAAGCCTGAGGCTTACAATCCTGCGCAGGCGTTCCAGCACCTCCTGTGCCAGGGGGTCTTCACTTTCTATCATAAAAAGGATGTTATGGATAACATCCTTAATATCCTTGGCAGCATAGATCATGGAGCGCAAGCCCATCATTCCCGAGGTAAGAAGTTCTGCTTCGGGTTTAGAAAGGTTCTCCTCCTGAAGTTGTGCATAATACGTTGTAAGTTCATCTTCCAGTCTTTTTATTTTCTCGTATTTTTTCATCAATCCGGAGGCGCGGGAAAAAATCTTTCTCCACTGGGATTCCTGGTTTTTATCCCGGTCCCTTAATCCAAAACTTTCCTTAATAAATTCCCTGGTGTAGCCAAATACCTGTATTAACTCCTTATCCAGTGCTTTTAGAGCTACATCGGGCACATTTGGGGAGATATTCTTTACGTAAAGTGTTTCGCCCTGTGGCGCAGAAGAAATAAATCTTTGGTTCAGGAAATTTCTAAAAACCCCTAAAAATGGATAAAACATAATAATCCCTATCAGATTAATAAGGGTATTGATGAGCACGAGCTCCATAAGAACATCTTCTACCTTGAAAACGTGATATACCCCATAGACTAGCTGGTCGATTAAAAAGTACAGGAGAATGCCTGTGAGACAATTAAAAATGACATTTGCAAGCATGAGCCTTTTTTTGTCCGCGGTGCCTCCAATGGAGCCAAATATAAGTGTGACCGTGGTACCTATATTTGCCCCAATAACCATGGCTACGGCCTGGTAAATATCGATAAGCCCTGCATTAAGTGCGCTTAAAATTATAACGATAAGCGCAGAGCTGGACTGAATAAGTGCGGTTATAACGAGTCCCAGTACTAAAAAAGCCCATAATCCATAGGTTGCAAAACTGCTTAAATCTATTTGCCCTGCTACCATTTCAATAGCTTCTTTCATATAGTCCAGACCCAGAAACAATAATCCGAAACCTATGAGCAGTCCGCCTAGGTTCATTAAAAAGGGCCTGCTTTTTAAAAAGAGGTAGCTTAGAATCCCAACTGCCAGGAATGGAAAGGAGAAATCGGCGATATCCATTTTAAATCCAAAGGTGGCCACGATCCAGGCGGTGAAGGTTGTGCCCAAATTCGCTCCCAGCACTACGCCCAGAGCGTTTTTTAAACCTATCATCCCCCCACCTAAAAAAGCAAGTGCAAGGAGGGTTACCATGGAACTGCTTTGCAGGATAGCAGTAATTACCGTCCCGGTGAGTATGCCTTTCCAGCTTCTATCGGTAAACCGCTGTAGTAAATTCTTAAATGATTTTCCCGCCAGCCCCTTAATGCTTTCTTCCAAATGGCGCATCCCAAAAAGAAAGATCCCCAGGCCGGCGATAAACATCCAGAAATCAAAACCTAATTTTTCCATAAGAGCGGGTTTGTGATTTAAAGATAGGATAATAAGGCTGATTTTATCAGGTTAATCCATCCGGAATTCCTTCATTTTCTGAGTTGATATTCTAAAAAGCGCCTCAAAATTTTGAAGGAATTCTTGTTTTTGTCTTCTTCAGAATGGACAAATCTGAAAAACATTTAAGGGCTGGTTCCTTCTGAATTTCACCAGTTTCAAAAAAGTTTTCAACTATAACGATTTCATTTCAAGAAAAATATTAATTATGATATTAAGCATTGTATATCAGTATTTTAATGTATTTATTGCGCTCTAATTTAAATTGAATATCATGGGAATTTCAAAACAATATTTAAAGACAAAGCCGGTGTGTAAAGTGACATTTACCGTACCTGCTAAAGATGCTGAAAAAGTTAGTGTAATTGGTGATTTTAACAATTGGGATCCCTCTAAAAACGAACTGAAAAAATTAAAAACCGGGACCTTTAAAGGAACCCTGGATTTGCCAAAGGAGAATTCATTTGAATTTAAATATCTTATAGATGGCACTCATACCAACGATCCTGAAGCAGATGCTTACCGATGGAATGATTATGCAGGAGCAGAAAATGCGGTACTGGAACTTTAGGAACTTATTAAAAAGTTTAAACAGAACTATTGAAAACAAAAAATCCACCTGCTTATTGGGTGGATTTTTTGTTTTCAAAGGGTTTTTAGAAGATATTTAGTGAAAATTTGCCGCTAAGCTGCGCATATAATTTGGCGCCGTCGTTCTTCTTTCGGTTTATGTGCAATCCTATTTTCTTGAACTTGGCCCCAAACGTGAACCCTCCCACCTCTTGGTGATCCGGCAAGACATCTCACTATTTAGTCCTTACTAAAACTGCTCCAGAAACTTTATCCTTTTTTCTATAGGTGGGTGCGTAGAAAACAATCCTCCCAGCCCTCCGAACAAACCTGCTGAAGTATCCTTTGTGGTGTTTTCAATAAACATTTGTTGCACTTCTTCACTCTTCACCTTTACGTGGTGATTTACAGAGATCTTTTTTAAAGCAGCAGCCAGCGCCCAGGGTTTCCGTGTCATTTCAGCAGCACCACTGTCTGCCATATATTCTCTTTTTCGGCTTAATGCAAATTTAAAAACCATGGAGATCATATAAGCGATAAAGGATACGATTAGAATGACAATCATTAATTGTCCACCACCATCTTTATTTCTTCTTCGGCTGCCTCCTATGCTTCCATACAAAAAGCTTCGGAAAGCAATCTGGACAACAAAAGCTAAGATCCCCACAAACACAATGGTTACAACCAGTAAACGCACATCTTTATTTCTAATATGCATCAATTCGTGTGCGATCACCCCCTCTAATTCATCATCTTCCAACTCATCAATGATCCCGCGGGTTAGTGTAACTGTGAAATCCTTTTCTTTGAGTCCGCTTGCAAATGCATTCAGGGCATCACTTTCTATAATACGCACTTTCGGCATTTTCATCCCCACACTCATACAAAGGTTTTCCACCAAATTGTACACCCGCATATTCTCCTTTCGTTCCAGTGGTTTGGATCCGGTAGCCATAGCGATCATCTTTCCATGGGCAAAATAGGCGATAAGGAACCATACCACAACCACCACGGTTACAAAAGGAATCGCTTGTAAAAATGAATCTACCGCAAAATCGGGATTGGGAGTTCCGTCCTGATTAAAAGTGGTAAAATATACCACTGCAAATACAGCTGCCAGGATTAGCAAAGGAAATGCGATCAAGAGAAGAATAGATTTCCGGTTATTCCTCTTGATTTGGGTTTGAATCCCTACAAAAGCCACTGCTTAAAATTTTATCTCAGGAGCAACATCCATTTGCGCTCTTCCAGCCTCACCAAGATCAAACATAGGTTGCGTTGTGAAGCCAAAAATACCTGCGAAAATCGAATTTGGGAATTTTTGAATAGCAATATTCAACTCTTTGGTAGCCGAGTTAAAGTAACGTCTTACAGCTGCCAGTTTATTTTCAATGTCGGAAATTTCTTGTTGAAGATGCATAAAATTCGCACTCGCTTTTAAATCCGGATATGCTTCCACCTGAATATTCAATCCCTGCAATGCAGCTCCAAGATCTTTTTCTGCAGCGATTTTTTCATTGATCCCAGTTGCTGAAATTGCTCGTTGTCTTGCATGATGGCGGCGTTCGGCAGACGGATACCTCGGCAGATGAGGGCAAACTCCTCGCCACCGTATCGGGCGAACACATCTTCGGTCCTGATGGAGGAGGTGACACGTCGTGACATGCTTTGGAGCACGTGATCACCGGCCAGGTGGCCATAAGTGTCGTTGAGCCGCTTAAAGTGGTCCAGGTCCATCATGAGCAACGAGAGAGGCGTCTCGTGTCTCAGGCCATAAGCCAGCTCCGAAGCCACCCTGTCGAAGAAGTATTTCTTGTTGAACGCATTGGTGAGGCCGTCGCGCAGGGCCGCTTCGTACATCTGCTTTTGGAAGCTCTCGTCCAGGTGATCATGGTAGGTGAACTTGAGGATCGTGGTGGACCCGAGTTGAATTTTGTCTCCATCTTGGAGGATGTGTGAACGTACCAGCTTGCCGTTGGCCAGGGTGCCATTTCTGGATTTCATGTC